>NZ_JBQYLP010000018.1:0-111908 GCF_052683555.1 Burkholderia sp. BC1 | reverse complement strand
GGCGGCGGGAACGCGGGCGGTGGTCGAGGCGGGGGCGGGGACGAGTTCCGTCATTGAGCGGCGCGGCAGGGTCGCGCATGGCTGAAGGGCGGCGAGAAGCGGCGACATCGGCGGATTACGCGGACATCGCTTGCTCGCGCGGTTGCGGCGCGTCATCCCGAGGCAACATTTGAACGCGCCTCGGACGGACAACACTCGCTCACTCCCCCGGATCCGAATGCTTCCCCTTCCGCCGGAAAGCTTGCCTTTCGATTGAAGCGGTTACAACAAGCGGTGCCCGGTGCACCGCTTGCCCGCCCGCGCACGGATCGCGCATCCGGCATCGCTTGCGACCCTAAAGCACACGCGACGCTCAAAGATCCCCGCGCACTTCACCGGTTCCCAGCGCATTGCGTTGCCGATTGACTTCCGCCCACAGCGCATCGCTGTCGTCATTGCGCAGCACGATCATGCAGTCCAGCTGATCGTCGGTCACGCCGAAGTAGTCGAGGATTTCGCGGCGCATCCCATCGATGAACGCCGCGTATTCCGGCGTTGCCTGCGCTTGCGCGTGCAATGCGTCGTATTCCGCGTCGTCCGCGCCGCCGCCGTGCTCATCGATATAGCGCGAGATCCACGCGTCCCGCTCGCGGTCGTAATCGGCCTCGGCGCGCATCGCCTGCACGGCCGTGTAGAAATCCAGGTGCGCAAAAGCCGCGATCGCGGCCGTCGTCGCGTCGTCGAATGTCGTCGTCATTCCATCTATCAAGGGGGTCGTCGACCGTCGATTTTAGCGCGTGCGATCGCTTCGAGACGCTTTAGCGCTGCGGCGCATCGAACAGCTTGTCGAACGGCTCGACCTGGGCCATCAGGCCTTCCTCGAGTCCGTCGATGGCATGTTGAAGATCGCTTCCCAGCGCATCGACGGATGCGTAGCGGTATGGGTCGTCGGACTGCTTCCAGTTGACGTGTTGGCTCAGAATCGCCTCGTAGGTGTCGCTCTTGAACATCACGATGTTGCCGATCGCTCTGCGCGTGTAGGCGTGATAGCGGCCGGGCGACACGTAGCCTGTTCCGACGCGAACGAACAGAACCGCATCGCTTCCCTGATAGGGCGCGCCGCTTGCGCGCAGCGCGAAATGCTCGTCCGGTTTGACCGTCGGGAGACCCGGCGCAGACGCATCGACTTCCTTGACCGTGAAGCCGTGGTTGCGCAGGACGGTCTCGATGCGGTCGGTGAAGCGCCGGTTCAGCCCCGTGTCGCCGAATCGGGCGGTGACCAGATCGTTGAGCAAGGTGGGCGAATGGTCGTCGTTCTTGCCGAGTCCGGCGTTGACCGCGCCTGCCGCGGCGCCTGCGGCGAGCGCGCCGACCACGCCCGCACCCGGAAGCGGAATGGGGATGTGAACGGCGCCGGACGGTCCGAACGCGATATACACCGGCTTACCGGGATAGACGACCGTCACGGTTTTGACTGCTGCCAGTTGTTCGCGATTGACCTCCGAGGTCGTATCGCTGGCATGGCTCGAGACCGAAATCACGAGCATCAACGCGGCGAAGCGCTTTTTGTTCAATAGCATGTGCGTCCAATCTCCGCGCCTGTTCGTCGGCTGAATGGTTAGAAGACGCACGCGTTAACGGATCGTCCGCGAAAAGCTTGAGCGCGTGCCGGCGGACGACGGCGCGGCGCGCAGAAGCCTATCGGCGCCGAGCCGATCTCCACGGTGCTGCGACGGCGTTCCCTGGCTATCGGCGACGACACAAAAAAAGCCACTCCGTGGAGCGGCTTCGCAGACGCGCGGGCAGACGCCCGCGAGCCGACATCAGTCGTCGAGCAGCGACAGGTCGCGCACGGCACCCTTGTCGGCCGACATCACGAGCTTCGCGTACGCCTTCAGCGCCGCGGACACCTTGCGCGGCCGCGGCTTCGCCGGCTTCCAGCCCTTCGCGTTCTGCTCCTCGCGACGGCGCGCCAGTTCCTCGTCGGACACCAGCACGTCGATCGTGCGGTTCGGGATGTCGATGCGGATCTTGTCGCCGTCGCGCACGAGACCGATCGCGCCGCCGGCCGCCGCTTCCGGCGAGCAGTGGCCGATCGACAGACCCGACGTGCCGCCCGAGAAGCGGCCGTCCGTCAGCAGCGCGCATGCCTTGCCGAGGCCCTTCGACTTGATGTAGCTCGTCGGGTACAGCATTTCCTGCATCCCCGGGCCGCCCTTCGGGCCTTCGTAGCGGACGATCACGACGTCGCCGGCCTTCACCTTGTCGTTCAGGATGTGCTCGACCGCCTCATCCTGCGATTCGGTCACATGCGCGATGCCTTCGAAGACGAGGATGCTTTCGTCGACGCCCGCCGTCTTCACCACGCAGCCGTCGAGCGCGATGTTGCCGGTCAGCACCGCGAGCCCGCCTTCCTTCGAGAACGCGTGCTCGTACGAGCGGATGCAGCCTTCGGCGCGATCGAGGTCGAGGCTCGGCCAGCGCGTGTCCTGGCTGAACGCGACCTGCGTCGGAATCCCGGCCGGGCCGGCCAGATAGAACTTGCGGACCGCTTCATCCTGCGTACGGACGATGTCCCACTGATCGAGCGCGTCCTTCAGCGTCGGTGCGTGCACGGTCGGCACGTCGGTGTGCAGCTTGCCGGCGCGATCGAGTTCGCCGAGGATCGCCATGATCCCGCCGGCGCGATGCACGTCTTCGATGTGGTACTTGTTCGTGTTCGGCGCAACCTTGCAGAGCTGCGGAACGACGCGCGACAGCCGATCGATGTCCTTCATCGTGAACGCGATCCCGGCTTCCTGCGCGACCGCGAGCAGGTGCAGGATCGTGTTGGTCGAGCCGCCCATCGCGATGTCGAGCGTCATCGCGTTCTCGAACGCCTTGAAGCCGACCGAGCGCGGCAGCACGCGTTCGTCGTCCTGCTCGTAGTACTGGCGGGTCAGTTCGACGATGCGGCGGCCGGCGCGCTTGAACAGCTGTTCGCGATCGGCGTGCGTCGCGACGACCGTGCCGTTGCCGGGCAGCGAGAGGCCGAGCGCTTCGGTCAGGCAGTTCATCGAGTTCGCGGTGAACATCCCCGAGCACGACCCGCAGGTCGGGCAGGCCGAGCGTTCGACTTCGGCGACGTCGGCATCGGAGTAGGACTGGTCGGCTGCGATCACCATCGCGTCGACGAGGTCGAGCTTTTTCAGTTCGACGGTCTTCGTGACGGGGTTCGCGAGGCGCGTCTTGCCGGCTTCCATCGGGCCGCCCGACACGAAGATCACCGGAATGTTCAGGCGCATCGCGGCCATCAGCATGCCCGGCGTGATCTTGTCGCAGTTCGAGATGCAGACCATCGCGTCCGCGCAGTGCGCGTTGACCATGTATTCGACCGAGTCGGCGATGATGTCGCGGCTCGGCAGCGAATAGAGCATCCCGTCGTGGCCCATCGCGATGCCGTCGTCGACGGCGATCGTGTTGAATTCCTTCGCGACGCCGCCGCCGGCTTCGATCTCGCGCGCGACGAGCTGGCCGAGATCCTTCAGGTGTACGTGCCCGGGCACGAACTGCGTGAACGAGTTGACGACGGCGATGATCGGTTTCTGGAAATCGTCGTCTTTCATTCCGGTGGCGCGCCACAGCGAGCGCGCGCCCGCCATGTTGCGGCCGGCGGTGGAGGTTTTGGAACGGTATGTGGGCATTGTGGTTGCTGAAGAAAGATCGCGGAAAAGGGTGGGGGCACGGGATTGAGGCCCCTCGCGCGCCCGTGCGAACAACCTCTTGAGCTGCGCCCTGGGCAAACCCGGCGATTATCCCACAGGCGCCGCGCGGGTGGGGCGGCGGCCCGCGCCAGCCCGCCCGCGCCGCCGCCGGCCGCCAACCGCCAGCCGCTCGCCGCTCAGTCGAGCAGCGCGACGATCTCGTCGTACAGCGCGCGCGGGATGCGCACGCCGTTCGCGATGCTGCGGGCGCGCGCATCGAAGCGCCGCTGCGACGGCAGCCGCGCACCCTGCGCGACGATCGAGTCGAACATCCGCTCGCCGCGCGCGAGGCCCGCGTCGAGATCGTCGCCGAGGAAGACCTTCGGATCGAACGCGATCACGAGCTCGCCGTGGCACGGCGTCGCGCCGACGCCTTCGTCGAAGTCCATCGATTCGCGGCTCGTGAGGTCGCCGATCAACGCGCCGCCGAGCAGCTCGACCATCGCCGCGAGCGCCGATCCCTTGTGGCCGCCGAACGTGCGCATCGCGCCTTGCAGCGCGGCTTGCGGATCGGTGGTCGGCCGGCCTTGCGCGTCGATCGCCCATTCGGGCGGGATCGGCTTGCCTTGCTTCGCGTGCAGTTCGATGTCGCCGCGCGCGATCGCGCTGGTCGCGAAATCGAACACGAACGGCATGCCGCCGGGGCGCGGCCACGCGAACGCGATCGGGTTCGTGCCGAATACGGGCTCCTTGCCGCCTTCCGGCGCGACCCAGCTGTGACTCGGATTCATCGCGATGCCGACGAGCCCTTGCGCCGCGATGGCCTCGACCTCGGGCCAGAGCGCGGAGAAGTGATAGCAGCGGTTGATCACCATCGCGGCGATCCCGTGCTGCTTCGTCATCTCGACGAGCACGGGCAGGCCCGTCTCGAAGCTCAGCAGCGAGAAGCCGCGATGCGCGTCGACGGCGACGATCGACGACGAGAGCCGCCGCAGCGTCGGCACCGCCTGCGGGTCGACCTTGCCCTTGCGCAGCGAACGCACGCAGACGAGCAGCCGGTAGATGCCGTGCGAGTGGCACTCGTCGCGCTGGCCTTGCGTGATGACGTTCGCGATCGCGCGCGCATGCGCGTCCGACAGCCCGTGATGCGTGAGCACGCGCAGCGCGAGCGCGTGCACTTCATCGAGCGACAGGACGACGGCGTCGATCGGCTCAGCCATTGCGCGCCTCGCGCGGCATCGGCACGCCGTCGATGCGTTGCGGCACGTTCAGCGGATTCGCATCGCGGATCGCGTCGGGCAGCAGTGCGTCCGGCACGTCCTGGTACGACACGGGCCGCAGGAAGCGCTCGATCGCGCGTGCGCCGACCGACGTCGTGCGCGTGTCGGACGTCGCCGGGAACGGACCGCCATGCACCATCGCGTGCCCGACTTCGACGCCGGTGCCGAAACCGTTGACGAGAATGCGCCCGGCCTTGCGCTCGAGCGTCGGGCGCAGCGCGGCGAACATCGGCGCGTCGCCGTCGGCGAGGTGCGCGGCGATCGTCAGCTGGCCTTCGAGCGACTTCAGCACGCGATGCAGCGTCTCGGCGTCCGGGCAGCGGACGATCAGCGACGCGGGGCCGAACACCTCGTCGCGCAGTTCGCGGTGTGCCATGAACGCGTCGGCCGACGTGGCGAACAACGCCGCGCGTGCCTGATGACGGCCGCCTTCGGCGCCTTGCGCGAGCGATTCGACGGCTTCGTGGTCGCTCAGCGCGGCGACGCCGCGCGCATAGCTGGCGTGGATGTGCGGCGTCAGCATCGTCTGCGCGGCGGCCCCGCGAACGGCACTCGCGGCGGCCGCCTCGAATGCGCGCAGTGCGGGGCCGTCGACCGCGAGCACGAGGCCCGGATTCGTGCAGAACTGACCGGCGCCGAGCGTCAGCGACGCGACGAACTGCTGCGCGATCGCATCGTGGCGCGCATCGAGCGCGGCCGGCAACAGCAGCACGGGATTGATCGAGCTCATTTCCGCGTAGACGGGGATCGGCTCGTGGCGCGCGGCCGCGATATGCATCAGCGCGACGCCGCCGCCGCGCGAGCCGGTGAAGCCGACGGCCTTGATGCGCGGATCGGCGACGAGCGCCTGGCCGATTTCGCGCGACGCGTCGAACAGCAGCGAGAACACGCCGGCCGGCAGACCGCATTCCTGCACGGCTTGCTGGATCGCGCGGCCGACCAGTTCCGACGTGCCGGGGTGCGCGGAGTGCGCCTTCACGATGACGGGGCAGCCGGCGGCCAGCGCCGATGCGGTATCGCCGCCGGCGACCGAAAACGCGAGCGGGAAGTTCGACGCGCCGAAGACCGCGACCGGCCCGATCGCGACGTTGCGCAGGCGCAGATCGACGCGCGGCAGCGGCTTGCGATCGGGGCGCGCGGGATCGATGCGCGCGTCGAGAAAACCGCCGTCGCGCACGAGCGACGCGAACAGCGCGAGCTGGCCGACCGTGCGGCCGCGTTCGCCTTCGACGCGTGCGCGCGGCAGCCCCGATTCGGCGACGCAGCGTTCGATCAGTGCATCGCCGAGCGCCATGATGTTGCGGCCGATCGCGTCGAGAAACGCGGCGCGCGCGTCGAGGCTCGTTTCGCGATAGAGGTCGAGGGCGTCGTCGGCGAGCGCGCAGGCCGTCTCGAGGTCCTGCAGGCTTGCGCCGCCGAACGCCGGTTCGAGCGGTTCGCCCGTCGCGGCGGCGATCGCGTGGAAGGTGCCGTTCTGTCCGGCGACGGCCGACCGGCCGATCAACAGCTGACCTGTGAGTTGCATGGTTCTCCTCGGAAAAAAGCAGGGCCGGGCGCGATCGCCCGGCCGGCGGATGATGGGAAAAGCGCGCGCGTCAGCCTTCGTCGTCCTCGAGCTGCAGCTTGTCGGAACGCACGCCCGTATTCGCGCCCCAGTAGTAGATGACGAGCGCGACCGCGGCGACGACGACCGTGTCGTACGGATGCGCGAGCTGGCCGGTGCCGCCGAAGCCGCCGAAATACGACAGCACGATCATGGCCGCGTAGAACGCGATCAGCCACGCGGACGAGCGCACCTGTTCGGCGAGGCTCAGATGCGCGGTGGGCACCCAGCGGCGGCACGCGAGATAGATCGCGAACATCGCGATCTGCAGGCCGAGCAGCCAGGACACCGTGTGCCAGCCCGACCAGTAGACGATCAGCGCGGCGATCACGAACGACGCCGGGCCGGTGATCGCGAACGCGCTCGCGCGGAACGGCCGCGGCAGATCGGGAGCCGTGCGGCGCAGCGCGGCGACCGATACCGGCGCGACCGCGTAGCTGAGCACGAGCGCCGCCGACACGATGTTGATCAGCGCTTCCCACGACGGGAACGGCATCGTCCAGAAGATCGAGAGGCCGAACGTGAGCCACAGGCCCGCACGCGGGATGCCCGACGCCTCGTCGACGCGCGTGAAGACCTTGAAGAACGTGCCCGTCTTCGCCCAGCCGTACACGACGCGCGGCGTCGCGTTCATGTAGATGTTGCCGCAGCCGCTCGGCGAGACCATCGCGTCGGCGACGACCATCACCGCGAGCCAGCCGACGCCGAGCGCGAGCGCGATGTCGCGGTACGGCAGCGAGAAGGCCTTGCTGACGTCGTGCCAGCCGGCGGCGAGCATGTCGGTCGGAATGCTGCCGATGAACGCGAGCTGCAGCAGCACGTAGATCAGCGTCGACAGCAGGATCGACAGGATCAGCGCGATCGGAATCGTGCGCTGCGGATTGCGCACTTCGCTCGCCACCGACACGATCGGCGTGAGGCCGAGATACGCGAAGATGATGCCGCCGGCGGACACGGCCATTTCGATGCCCGGCATGCCGAACGGCGCGAAGCCGTGCACGGTGAGGTTGGCGGGTTTGAAGAACGTGAACAGCACCGCGATCACGGCCAGCGGCACGATGAACTTGAAGATGCTGATGATGTTGTTCGCCTTCGCGAACGTCTTCACGCTCGAGTAGTTCAGATAAAAGAAGAAGCAGAGCAGGGCCGCCTGCACGAGCCAGCCGAGCGTCGTCGGGTCGCTCGACCCTTCGACGGTGAGCCCCGGAAACCATGCGGCCGCATATTGCCGCGCGGCCACGACTTCGATCGCGATCAGGCTCGAGAACGCGATCAGCGTGATGAAGCCCATCAGATAGCCGAGCAGCGGGCCGTGCGAGAACACCGGATAGCGCACGACGCCGCCCGCGCGCGGCAGCGCGGCGCCGAGCTCGCAGTAGACGATGCCGAGCAGCAGCACCGCGAAGCCGCCGAGCAGCCAGGAGAAGATGCCGGCGGGGCCGGCGATCGTCGACACGTGGCTCGCGGCGAACAGCCAGCCGGAACCGAAGATGGCGCCGAGACCGATGAAGGTCAGGTCGGTGAGCGACAGCTGTTTCTTGAACTTGCCGTGGCCCGCGTCGGGGTGCGCGGAACCGGAAAGCGGGACGGACGATTGAGCGTTGCCTTGGCCTGGCATGGGCGTGTCTCCTATGGGAATGTCGGCACAGGCTTCATGTGCGCCGCGCTCCGACGGAGCAGCGGCGCACGCCTGCCGGTCGGCGTAATCCGGTTCGAGCGACCGGACGGCCCGCGGGCATTCGTGCAGCGCGGGCAGGCGCCGATACGAACGTCCCGCGGGCCCAGCCGGACCGAAGACGACGGCGCGAAGGGGGGAAGACCTGCATGCCGCCGTCGGGGGAACGGAAACCAGTATCGCCGCGCAAACCACTATCGCGCTTGAGCGGTTTACCGGAGCAGAATGACGAAATCGGCACAGCGCTTCGGGGCGCGTGCGGCGTGCTTGCGCGCTATGCCGATTTCGTCGCCGGCCTCATTGAAAACCCACAAGCGGCCGGACGCGCGACGGAGGAAGCTATGCCCCTTTCCCCACTTTCGGACGACGCATGATGAAGCGCATCCAGATCATCGATTCGCACACGGGCGGCGAACCCACACGGCTCGTCGTGTCCGGCTTTCCGTCGCTCGGCAGCGGCACGATGGCCGAACGGCGCGACGTGCTCGCGCGCGAGTACGACCGCTATCGCACCGCGTGCATTCTCGAACCGCGCGGCAGCGACGTGCTCGTCGGCGCGCTGCTGTGCGAGCCCGTGTCGCCCGACGCCGCGGCCGGCGTGATCTTCTTCAACAACAGCGGTTATCTCGGCATGTGCGGCCACGGCACGATCGGCGTCGTGCGCACGCTGCATCACATGGGCCGCATCGGGCCCGGCGTGCACCGGATCGAAACGCCGGTCGGCACCGTCGAGGCGACGCTGCACGATGATCTGTCGGTCAGCGTGCGCAACGTGCTCGCGTATCGCCACGTGAAGGACGTCGCGCTCGACGTGCCGGGTTACGGCCCGGTGCGCGGCGACATCGCGTGGGGCGGCAACTGGTTCTTCCTGATCAGCGATCACGGGCAGCGCGTCGCCGGCGACAACGTCGCGGCGCTGACGGCATACGCGAGCGCGGTGCGCGAAGGGCTCGAACGCGCGGGCATCACGGGCGCGAACGGCGGCGAGATCGACCACATCGAACTGTTCGCGGACGATCCCGAACACGACAGCCGCAGCTTCGTGCTGTGCCCCGGTCTCGCGTACGATCGCTCGCCGTGCGGCACCGGCACCAGCGCGAAGCTCGCGTGCCTCGCGGCCGACGGCAAGCTCGCGCCCGGCGCGGTGTGGCGCCAGGCTAGCGTGATCGGCAGCGTGTTCCATGCGAGCTATGTGCAGGCCGACGGCGGCATCGTGCCGACGATTCGCGGCAGCGCGCATCTGAGTGCCGAAGCGACGCTGCTGATCGAGGACGACGATCCGTTCGGCTGGGGCATCGTGTCGTGAGCGAATCGGCAACCGACGTCGTCGTGATCGGCGCGGGCATCGTCGGCGCCGCGTGCGCGCACGAGCTCGCGCAGCGCGGGCTGCGCGTGATCGTCGTCGACGATGCGAGCGGCGGCGCGACGGGGGCCGGCATGGGGCACCTGGTCGCGATGGACGACAACGCGGCCGAACTCGCGCTCAGCCATTACTCGATCGAACTGTGGCGCGCACTGAGCGGCGACATGCCGGACGGCTGCGCGTATCGCAACTGCGGCACGCTGTGGCTCGCGGCCGACGCGCACGAGATGGATCTCGCGCGCGCGAAGCAGGCGATGCTGGCCGCGCACGGCGTGGCGGGCGAACTGCTCGACGCGGCCGCGCTCGCGCGGCTCGAGCCGATGCTGCGGCCGGGCCTCGGCGGCGCGCTGAAGATTCCCGGCGACGGCATTCTCTATGCGCCGGTCGCCGCGAACTGGTTGCTGCAGCGCGGGCCCGGCATCGTGCTGCGGCGCGACCGCGCGGTCGACGTCGACGGCGCGCGCGTCACGCTCGCGAGCGGCGACGTGCTGCGTGCGCAACGCGTCGTCGTCGCGAACGGTGTTGCCGCGCGTACGCTGCTGCCCGAACTGCCGCTACGCCCGAAGAAGGGCCATCTGTTGATTACCGACCGTTATCCGGGGCGCGTCGCGCATCAGCTCGTCGAACTTGGCTATGCGGCGAGCGCGCATGCGAGCGACGGCACGTCGGTCGCGTTCAACGTGCAGCCGCGGCCGACGGGCCAACTGCTGATCGGATCGTCGCGCCAGTTCGACACCGAGGATCCGCGCATCGAGCCGCCGGTGCTCGCGCGGATGCTGCGCCGCGCGGCCGGCTACCTGCCCGACCTCGCCGAGCTGAACGCGATCCGCGCATGGACGGGCTTCCGTGCCGCGAGCCCGGACGGCCTGCCGCTGCTCGGCGAACATCCGGCGCGGCCCGGCGTATGGCTCGCCGTGGGCCACGAAGGGCTCGGCGTGACGACCGCGCCGGGCAGTGCGCGGCTGCTGGCCGCGCAGATGGCGGGCGAGCGGCCCGCGATCGACATCGAACCGTATTTGCCGGGACGTTTTCTGACGACGTCCCCTGTAGCCGGAGCGCTTTCATGATCATTCATCTCGACGGCCGCGCGCTGACGGTGGCGGACGGCGTGACCGTCGCGGCCGCCGTGGCGGCGAGCGGCGACGACACGACGCGCGTGTCGTGCACGGGCGCGCCGCGCGCGCCGTTTTGCGGAATGGGCGTCTGCCAGGAGTGCAGGATGACGATCGACGGCCGTCGGCGGCTCGCGTGCCAGACGCTGTGCCGCGACGGCATGCAGGTGGAGCGCACGCGATGAAGCAGGAACGACTGAGCGTCGACATCGCGATCGTCGGCGCGGGCCCGGCCGGGCTGTCGGCCGCGCGCGCCGCGGCCCGCAGCGGCGCGACGATCGCCATCGTCGACGACAATCCGCGTGCAGGCGGCCAGATCTGGCGTCAGCCGGCAGCGGCGACGCCCGTACCGGCGGCCGCCGAGCGGCTTGCCGTGCTGCGACTGCCGAACGTCAAGCATCTCGCGGCCACGCGCATCGTCGCGGAATCGCAGCCGCATACGCTGCTGCTCGAAGACGACGAACGCGCACTGCTGCTCGAATACCGGACGCTGATCCTGTGCTGCGGCGCGCGCGAACTGCTGCTGCCGTTCCCCGGCTGGACGCTGCCCGGCGTGACCGGTGCGGGCGGGCTGCAGGCGCTGATCAAGTACGGCCTCGACGTGCGCGGCCGGCGCGTCGTGATCGCAGGCAGCGGCCCGCTGCTGCTCGCGAGCGCGGCCACCGCGCGGCAAGCCGGCGCGCAGGTGTCGCACGTGCTCGAGCAGGCCGCCTGGCGCGACGTGGCTGCGTTCGGCGCCGGATTGTGGCGCTGGCCGTCGAAGCTCGCGCAGGCCGCGAAGCTGTTCACGGCGGCCTATCGGCCCGATGCGCACGTCGTTGCGGCGTTCGGCGACAAACGGCTCGAAGGCGTGCGGATTCGAAGCGGCGACCGCGAATTCGACGTCGAGTGCGACCGGCTCGCGTGCGGCTTCGGCCTCGTGCCGAACACCGTGCTGCCGAGTCATCTCGGATGCCGGATCGAAAACGGCGCGGTAGCCGTCGACGCGCATCAGCGCACGAGCCGCGACGGACATTTCGCGGCCGGCGAGTGCACGGGCGTCGGCGGCAGCGAGCTCGCGATGGTCGAAGGCGAAATCGCGGGCTGTGCGGCGACCGGGCAGACCGATGCGCTGCCGGCGCTCGTCGCGCGCCGCGCGCAGTGGCAGGCGTTCGCCGATGCGGTGCGCGCGCGCTTCGCGATTCGCGAGCCGATTCGCCGGCTCGCGAAGCCCGATACGCTGCTGTGCCGATGCGAGGACGTGCGTTTCGACGCGGTGGCCGGCGCGCCGGGCTGGACGGCCGCGAAGCTGCAGTCGCGCTGCGGAATGGGGGCGTGTCAGGGGCGCGTATGCGGTGCGGCCGCGCAAGCGCTGTTCGGCTGGACGCCGCCCGCGCCGCGCTCGCCGCTCGTGCCGGCCCGAGTCGGCACACTGATGCTCGACGGCGCCGCCGCCGACGAATGCGCGTGACGCACGGCGGCGCACGCAGCGCGGCGCATGCCGCCTGCCTGCGCCGCTGCCGCTAATCCGCCGTTTCCTTCTCCCATCTGCCGATCTGCGGCGCGGCGCATGCGCGCAGACATTCGATCGCGGCCGCGACGGCCGCGCGGTTCGCGCTGTCCGGGTGCCAGTACATCGCGACCGCGCCCTGGCCTTCGAGCCGCATCGGCAGGATCCGGATCGCATTCAGTTGCTCGAAGCGTCGCGCGGCACGTTGCGACGCGACGCCGAGCAGGTCCGTATTGTTCAGCAGCGTCAGATTGAGCAGCGACGAGTTCGACTCGACGCAATGCGGCGGCTGCGTGCGGCCGGCCGCCGATAGCGCCGCCTGCAGCGCATTGTGCACCGGCGTGCCGGCCGGCCACACGATCCACGTGTACGACAGCACGTCGTCCCAGCCGACCGAAGCCGCACCGGCGAGCGGGTGATCGGGTCGCGCGACGAACACGACCGGATCGACGTACAGCGTTTCGACCTGCAGCAGCGGATCGACCGACGCGGAGCCGGTGCGGCCGACGACGATGTCGAGTTCGCCGCGCGCGAGCTGCGGCATCAGCTGCACCAGCGTGCTTTCGTTGAGCCGCACCTGCGCGCGCGGCATCCGTTTCAGCAATTGCGACACCGCGAGCGGCACCGTGTCGGCGGCCGCGACGCCCGATGTGCCGATCGTCACGAGGCCGCTGCCGCCTTCGCGCAGTGCGGCCATGTCGTCGCGCGCGACGTCGAGCTGCGCCTCCACGCGGCGCGCGTGCTCGATCAGCGCGTCGCCGTAGGGCGTCGGCCGCAACCCGCGCGCATGCCGCTCGAAGAGCGGCAGCCCGACGTCCTCTTCGAGTTCCTTCAGCCACTTCGACAACGCCGGCTGCGTGGTCGCCAGCGCCGCCGCCGACTGGCTCAGATTGCCGGTGCTCGCCAGGCTCAGCAGCACCTGCAGATGCCGCAGCCGCAGACGATAAGTCCAGTCCATTGCCTGCCTCGTATCGAGAGATATATCCAGAACCATATGGATTAGATGATTTGTTCATTTTACGGGATATGGCTGGTCGCATATAAATCCGTCAATGGGCCGCCTCGTGCGGCCGCCGCCCAGAACGAGCGCCGATGCCGCGATCGGCCGATACCAGGAGACACCATGACGACCCGACATCCGGACCCGTCGCGCGCTGCCTATTACGCGCGCATCGCCGAGCAGCGCCTGACGCCGCTGTGGGAGTCGCTGCACAGCCTCGTGCCGAAGGCGCCGCAGCCGGCCGCCCGACCCGCGATCTGGAAGTACGCGCAGGTGCGCGATCTGGTGATGCAGGCCGGCGACGTGATCAGCGCCGAAGAGGCCGTGCGCCGCGTGCTCGTGCTCGAGAATCCGGGGCTGCCCGGTCGCTCGAGCATGACGCCGAACCTGTACGCGGGCCTGCAGCTGATCCTGCCGGGCGAGATCGCGCCGAGCCATCGCCATACGCAGTCGGCGCTGCGCTTCATCGTCGAAGGGCGCGGTGCGTGGACCGCGGTGAACGGCGAGCGCACGACGATGCATCCGGGCGACTTCATCATCACGCCGTCGTGGACCTGGCACGACCACGGCAATCCGTCCGCGGAAGCGGGCGGCGAGCCGGTCGTGTGGCTCGACGGGCTCGACATCCCGCTCGTCGCGCATCTCGACGCGGGGTTCGCGGAGAACTACCCGGAAGCCGTGCAGCCCGTCAGCCGGCCCGAAGGCGACAGCTTCGCGCGCTACGGCCACAACATGGTGCCGGTGCGGCATCGCGTGACCGATCCGACCTCGCCGATCTTCAGCTACCCGTATGCGCGCAGCCGCGAGGCGCTCGACGCGCTGTACCGGAACGGCGAACTCGACGCGTGGGACGGCGTGAAGCTGCGCTACGTGAACCCGGCCACCGGCGGCTGGCCGATGCCGACGATCGCGACCTTCATGCAGTTTCTGCCGGCCGGCTTCGACGGCCGCACCTATCGCAGCACCGACGCGACGATCTACTGCGTCGTCGAAGGCAGCGGCACCGCGCATATCGGCGGCGACGCGTTCGCGTTCGAGCCGCACGACATCTTCGTCGTGCCGTCGTGGGTGCCGGTGCGGCTGTCGGCATCGTCCGACAGCGTGCTGTTCAGCTATTCCGACCGGCCCGTGCTGTCCGCGCTGAACCTGCTGCGCGAAGCGCGCGACTGACGGCGCCGGCTGCCGCCTCGCGGTCAGTCGATTCGTTTCGATTCGTTTCGATTCGTTTCGTGCGCCGCGCAAGCGGCGCGTACCCCTCACTCGTTGTTCAAGCTGGAGCCGTCCCGATCATGACTTTCGTTTTCCCGCCCGAAGCCCCGGTCGCACTTCCTGTCGCCGGCAGCGATGCCCGTTTTCCGGTGCGCCGCGTCTACTGCGTCGGCCGCAACTATGCCGCCCATGCGCGCGAGATGGGCTTCGATCCCGACCGCGAGCCGCCGTTCTTCTTCTGCAAGCCGGCCGACGCCGTCGTGCCGGTCGCATACGGCGAAACGCTCGAACTCGCGTATCCGTCGCAGACGCAGAACTATCACTACGAAGCCGAACTCGTCGCGGTGATCGGCAAGGGCGGGGCCGACATTCCGCTCGACAGCGCGCTCGACCACGTGTGGGGCTATGCCGTCGGCCTCGACATGACGCGCCGCGACCTGCAGATGAAGATGCGCGAGATGGGCCGCCCGTGGGAAATCGGCAAGGCGTTCGACCGGTCGGCGCCGATCGGCCCGGTGCATCGGGCCAGCGAAGTCGGCCATTTCGAGCAGGGCGGCCTGTGGCTGACCGTCAACGGTGCGACGAAGCAGCAGAGCGACGTGTCGCACCTGATCTGGTCGGTCGCGGAGACGGTCGCGGACCTGTCGAAGTTCTTCCGCCTCGAACCGGGCGACGTGATCTTTACCGGCACGCCGGAAGGCGTCGGCGCGGTCGCGCGCGGCGACGAGATGAAGGTCGGGGTCGAGCGGCTCGGCGAACTCACCGTGCGCGTCGTCTGACGCCCGTTTTCGAAAGGTCCCATCGTGCAACTGCATAGCTTCTTCAACAGTTCGACGTCCTATCGGGTGCGCATCGCGCTTGCGCTGAAAGGGCTGCCGTACGACACGCTGCCGGTGAACATCCGCATCGGCGCGCATCGCGACGCGCACTACGTCGACGACGTCAATCCTTCCGCGTCGGTGCCCGCGCTCGTCGACGGCGATTTCCGCCTCGGTCAGTCGCTCGCGATCATCGACTATCTCGACGCGACGCATCCGCAGCCGCGACTGATTCCGGTCGATCCGCGACAGCGTGCGCGCGTGCTCGAGCTCGCGCTGCTGATCGCGTGCGACATCCATCCGGTGAACAACCTGCGCGTGCTGCGCTATCTCGACGGCGAGCTCAACGTGACGCCGCAGCAGAAGACGGCGTGGTACCGGCACTGGATCGCCGAAGGGATGGCGGGCGTCGAGCGCCTGCTCGCGCGCGCCGACACGGGGCCGTGGTGCTTCGGCGATGCGCCGACGCTGGCCGACGTGTGTCTCGTCCCGCAAGTCGCGAACGCGCTGCGGATGGACTGCGATCTGCGCGCGTTTCCGCGCAGCCTCGCGGTGTACGAACACGCGCAGCGCGAGCCGGCCTTCGTGGCCGCGCAGCCGCAGCGGCAACCGGATTACGTCGCCTGAGGCGATGGGGAGACAGACATGAATCAGGCAGGAGACAAGGGCCGCCGCGTGCTCGTGATCGGCGGCGGCATCGGCGGGCTCGCGACGGCGCTCGCGCTCGCGCGCCAGGGCATCCGCGTGAAGCTGCTCGAACAGGCCGCGCAGATCGGCGAAATCGGGGCGGGCATCCAGCTCGCCGCGAACGCGTTCAATGCGCTCGACGCGCTCGGCGTCGGCGAGGCGGCGCGTAGCCGCGCGGTGTTTACCGACTGGCTGCAGCTGATGGATGCGGTCGATGCGCACGAGGTCGCGCGCATCGATACGGGCGCCGCGTATCGCGCGCGGTTCGGCAATCCGTATGCGGTGATTCATCGCGCGGACATCCATCTGTCGATCTACGAGGCGGTCAGGAATCATCCGCTGATCGAGTTTCGCACCAGCACGCAGGTGTGCGGCTTCGAACAGGACGGCAACGGCGTGACCGTAATCGATCAGCACGGCGAACGCTATCGCGCCGAGGCGGTGATCGGCTGCGACGGCGTGAAATCGGCAATTCGCCACGCGCTGATCGGCGACGCGCATCGCGTGACGGGGCACGTGGTGTACCGCGCGGTCGTCGACGTCGAGAACATGCCGGCCGATCTGCAGATCAATGCGCCGGTCGTATGGGCCGGCCCGCATTGCCATCTCGTCCACTATCCGTTGCGTGGGGGCCGCCAGTACAACCTCGTCGTCACGTTCCACAGCCGCGAGCAGGAAACCTGGGGCGTGCGCGACGGCAGCAAGGAGGAAGTGCTGTCGTATTTCGAGGGCATTCATCCGCTGCCCAGGCAGATGCTCGATCGGCCGACGTCGTGGAAGCGCTGGGCGACGGCCGACCGCGATCCGGTCGAGCGCTGGAGCGCGGGCCGCGCGACGGTGCTCGGCGACGCCGCGCATCCGATGACGCAGTACATCGCGCAGGGCGCCTGTCAGGCGCTCGAGGATGCGGTCACGCTCGGCGCGGCCGTCGCGCAGACCGACGGCGATTTCGAGGCCGCTTTCGCGCTGTACGAACGCGTGCGGATTCCGCGTACCGCGCGCGTGCTGTATTCCGCGCGCGAAATGGGGCGC
This sequence comes from Burkholderia sp. BC1, assembly GCF_052683555.1. Lineage (NCBI taxonomy): Bacteria > Pseudomonadati > Pseudomonadota > Betaproteobacteria > Burkholderiales > Burkholderiaceae > Burkholderia > Burkholderia sp. BC1. Next base: position 94,978 of record NZ_JBQYLP010000018.1, on the reverse strand, counting down.
ATCTATCACGCGAAGGGCGTCGAGCGGCAGGTGCGCAATGCGCTGTGGGTCGGACGCACGCAGTCGCAGTTCTACGACGCGCTCGAGTGGCTGCATGGATGGCGCGCCGAGGACTGCCTGAAGCCGGTCGCGTAACGCGCACGACGCCCCCGCGCGCCGGCCGAGCCGCGCGCGTTCCTGGAGGAGACATCATCATGAATACCACGCTGTCCGTCGACGTCAGCGAATGGATCGACCGGCGACGCGTGTCGCCGTTTCAGATCGCGATCGTCGTGCTGTGCTTTCTCATCGTCGCGATCGACGGGTTCGACACCGCGTCGATCGGATTCGTCGCGCCCGTGATTCGGGCGGAATGGCAACTGTCGCCCGCGCAGCTGGCGCCGGTGTTCGGCGCGGGGCTCGCCGGGCTGATGGCCGGCGCGCTGGCGTTCGGGCCGTTCGGCGACCGGTTCGGGCGCAAGCGGCTGCTGCTCGCCTGCGTCGCATGCTTCGGTGTCGCGAGCGCCGCGTCGGCGAGTGCGGGCGGTGTCACGGAACTGATCGCGTGGCGCTTCGTGACGGGGCTCGGGCTTGGCGGTGCAATGCCGAATGCGATCACGCTGACGTCCGAATACTGTCCGGCGCGACGCCGCTCGCTGCTCGTGACGACGATGTTCTGCGGCTTCACGATCGGCTCGGCGCTCGGCGGCCTCGTCGCCGCATCGCTGATCGAACGCGACGGCTGGCGCGCGGTGCTCGTCGTCGGCGGTGTCGCGCCGCTGCTGTTGCTGCCGGTGCTCGCATGGCGGCTGCCGGAATCGGTGCGCTATCTGGTGAACAGCGGCGCGGCGCGCGAGCGGATCGCGGCGCTGCTGACGCGCATCGCGCCGGATCCGCATCTCGCGCGCGCGTCGTTCGTCGCGCCGCGCGGCAAGCCGGCGGCGTCGCCGCTCGGGCGGCTGTTCGGGCCGGATCTGCTGCGCGGTACGCTGCTGCTGTGGCTCGCGTTCTTCATGAGTCTGCTCGTGATCTACCTGCTGTCGAGCTGGCTGCCGACGCTGCTGCGCACGACCGGCACGACGCTGCAGACCGCCGCGCGCGTGACCGCGATGTTTCAGATCGGCGGTACGCTCGGTGCGATCGTGCTCGGCTGGCTGATGGACCGCTTCGATCCGCATCGCGTGCTCGCCTGCAGCTATGTGGCGGCCGGCGTATTCGTCGCGGCGATCGGCCTGTGTGCCGCGTCGCCGGCCGGCGCGGCCCTGGCGGTGTTCGCGGCCGGCTTCTGCGTGTCGGGCTCGCAGGTGGGGGCGAATGCGTTGTCGGCTGCGTTCTATCCGACCGACTGCCGGACGACGGGCGTCAGCTGGGCCAACGGGATCGGGCGCGGCGGGTCGGTGGTCGGTTCGATGGCGGGCGGCGCGATGCTGGCGGCGGGGTTGTCGTTGCGTACGGCGTTTGCCTTGGTCGCGGTGCCCTGTGTAGTTGCCGGGCTTGCTGTCCTCGTACTCGGCGCGGTGCGCGGCGGCGCGCCGCGCGAGGCCGGCGCGGACGCGATCGCGGGGGAGAACGTGTGATCGGGCGCGGGGCGATTGCGAGATGGGAATGACGCGGCGGGACGTTTCGGCAGCGGTCGATGCCGGCGTCCCGGGTTATATCGGCGTCATGGTGCGGGCCGCGATCCGGCATAGGGGCGGGGCCGCGGACAGACGACGAACCGTAGCGTCAAGACCCCTCGTGCGCGCGCGCCGATGCGGAGAGCCGGGCGGGCAGCCGGCTCAACCACGCCCGCAGCCGGTCGCGCCAGCCGTATCGATCGGCGGCCGCCGCGATCGTCACGCGTACGCCTGTGCCGGTGCCGGCCGCGAGTGCAACGTGACCCGACGTGTCCATCGTCAGACATTCGCCTTCGGTCAGCACGCGCCGGACTGCCAGCGGCGCGTCCGGCAACCAGTCGAGCGTGCGGTCCCGCCACGTGACGGCAAGCGCGCCGTCCAGCACGATCAACCGACAGCCCTTGTCGAGCCACGCAAAGTGGCTTTGCCCGGCGTCGAGCCGGATGTCTTGCGTTTGCATCGCGAGTCCTTTCCCGGTAATGCAGCCCCGCGACGGCGGGGCGACAGCGTGCACTCAGGTTAGGGAAACGGGCGCAAGCGCAACAGATTCAGCCGGCGCGAATCTGTTGCGGTGCAGGCCGCGATTTTTGCGCGCTGTATCGGCGGGTTTACCTCGCATCTGTATCTGGCGCGCACTGCGCGCGGCCGGCACGATCGCTCGCATGACACCCTTTGCCGACATCGCCCGAGAAGCCTTGCCGATGGACGGCGAGCCGTTGTACGAACGGCTCGCCGAGCATTACCGCCGCATCATCGCGGCCGGCACGCTGTCGCCCGGCGACCGGATGCCGTCCGTGCGCACGTTCATGGCGCAGCACGGCGTGAGCCTGTCGACGGCGATCCAGACGTTCCGGCGGCTCGAGGATTCGGGCTGGTGCGAGGCAAGGCCGCGGTCCGGGTATTTCGTGCGCCGCCGCGCATCGCCGGTGCTCGACGCGCTGCCCGAAGGCGATGCGGCGCCGCTCGCCATCGCGCCGCCGTTCGCGGGGCTGCACGAACGCGTGTCGCGCGTGATCGACCGCGGCCACACGGCGACCGATGCGCTGAACCTCGGCGGCGCGTCCGCCGCCGCGTCGCTGTATCCGGCCGAACGTCTGCAGGCGCTCGCGATCCGGCTGCTGCGGCGCAAGCCCACGCTGCTGACCGACGCGGGGCGCATCGACGGCCTCCCGGAGTTCCGCCACGCGATGGCGAAGCGCGCGCTGTCGTACGGCGTGACGGTATCGCCGGACGACGTGATGTCGACGAGCGGTGGCGTCGACGCAGTCAATCTCGCGCTGCGCGCGGTCGCGCAGCCGGGCGACACGATCGCGATCGAATCGCCGGCGTTCTTCGGGCTGCTTCAACTGCTCGAAAGCCTCGGGATGCGCGCGCTCGAAATTCCAGCGAGCCCGACGACGGGGCTCTCGATCGAAGCGCTCGAAGTCGCGCTGAACGCCTATCCGGACATTCGCGCCGTCGTGGTCGTGCCGAACCTGCAGAACCCGCTCGGCAGCGTGATGCCCGACGAGCGCAAGGCGGCGCTCGTCGCGCTGTGCGCAAGCCGCGGCGTGGCCGTGATCGAGGACGAGCCGTACCGCGAACTCGTCGACGCGCCGCACACGGTGAAGCCCGTGAAGGCATGGGACCGGGACGGCACCGTCATCTATTGCCCGTCGTTCAACAAGGTACTCGCGCCGGGGATGCGGCTCGGCTGGATGAGCGGCGGGCGTTGGCATGCGCGCGTGAAGATGCTGAAGTTCGCGCACAGCCGTCACAACGCGGCGCTGCTTCAGGCGGTGGCGGCCGAATTCGTCGGTTCGGGCGCGTTCGACCGCCATCTGCGCCGATTCCGCGAGCAACTGCGCGTACAGCGCGACGCAACGGCGGATGCGATCGCGCGGCATTTCCCTGCCGGTACACGGATGAACCGGCCGCCGGGCGGAATGCTGCTCTGGATCGCGCTGCCCGACGGCGTGCATTCGGACGCATTGTTCGATGCCGCGCTCGCTCGAGGCATCAGGATCGCGCCCGGTTCGATCTTTTCGAACTCGAATCGCTTCGACGCCTATATCCGGATCGGCTGCACGCGGGCCTTCGACGCGGCACAGGAGGCGGCATTCGACACGCTTGGCCGCCTCGTGCGCGACGCGATCGCGTCGGACTGAGCGGACGCGATCGGTCGCGCGAAAGGCTCGCGAGCGGGAAGGCGCGCGCACGATCAGCGGCCTGCGCTATGTGAGGCGAGGTGTTCGCGAATCAGGGACAGATAGCGATCGCCGACGGAAAAGTCGCGCGCCACGCGCGGCCGATGCGCATGCCGCAGCGTGGCCGGCGCGTTCATCCCCAGATACCGGCACACCGCGGACGGGTAAGGCTTGCGCGTATGGCCGAGCTGACGGGCCGCGCGCTCGACGCGCGCATCGCCGACCTGCGCCCGCAGCCATGCCAGTACCTGGCGGTCGGTGTCGTTGACGATACGGACCAGATGTTCCATCGCACACCTCCACTGTTCATCGATACAGTACTGTAAATATAAACAGTGTTTGGGGCGACTGCAAGCGAGCACGCGCGCTCCTGGCTATCCGGCCAGGGTCAGCGCGCCGGCGCGGCGGCAGCGGCGCGCACGGCCGAGCCAGGTGCCGCCGAGCGCGCCGCATCGGCGGCCGTTCCGCTACGTGCGGCGGCGAGCCCCGCATAGCGCGCATCGGTCAACGTGCCGAGGAACGCGACGATGTCGTCGATTTCGGCGTCGGTCAGCGCGGGCACGGTGCCCGGCCGGCGGTTCATCGGCGTCGAATTGACGTTGATGTTGCCGCGATACGCGGCCGGCACGTCGTCGAACGTCGCCGCGCCGTGATACCAGCGGCGCGGATCGGTCGACCGTGTGTTGTAGAACGCGACCGCGTCGCGCAAGTTGGCGAACACGCCGTTGTGCATGAACGTCTGCTTCACCGCGACGTTGCGCAGCCCCGGCGTGCGCAGATAACCGCACCATTGCGTCGGCTCCGGCCAGCGCAGCCGGCGCGCGGTGTCGCACAGCCCGTTGTCGAAGTGCCGCGGGTCGCGATTCGCCGCGAGCGCGCGATTGCGCGGCACCGCGATCGCGTCGTAGCCGAAGTCGGTGAACAGCGAGCGCTCCGGGCGGCTCGACGTGTCCGACAGCGTATGGCAGCTCATGCAGTTGCCCTTGTCGGGATTCCGGAACAGCGCGAGCCCGCGCATCTCGGCCGGCGCGAGCGGCGCACGCGTGCGCAGATATGCGTCGAAGCGCGATGTGAACGGCGCCATTTCGGCGCTCTGCAAAAACGCTTCGACGGCGGTCCCGAGCGCGCGCACGAGTTGCTCGGGGTCGCGCCGCACCGAGATGCCGAAGCGGGCGGCCAGATCGGCGCCGAGATCGGTCGCGTCGACCTTGCCCAGCAGCGCGGCCGGCGAACGGTTGTTCATCTCGTTCGGATCGAACAGCGGGCCGCGGATCTGCTCGGCGAGCGTGTCGGCACGGCCGTCGCTGAACAAGCCGCCGAACGGAGACGGCGCGGGCGCGTCGTCGTCCTGATAGAAATGGCGGCGCGGCACGTAGCGCACGTACAGCAGCGACGGCGCGTTGCGCGCGCTGAAGCGGCCGGGCCGGCTGCCTTGCGGCACGCCGGGCCCCGCGAGCGACGCCGCCGACAGCGTCGGCGCGAACGCGCGGCCCGGATCGTGGCACGCCGCGCACGACATGCCGCGCGGCTCGGACAGCCGCGTATCGAAGAAGATCCGGCGGCCGAGCGCGACGAGCGCGGGATCGGGCGCGAAGCGCGCAGTTGCCGCGTCGATCTTGCCCGCGACCTGCGGTGTGCCGTTGCCGACGACGCCGACCACGCGCGACGGCGGCGCACCGGGCAGCAGGACCGTTTCCGAAGGCGGCGCGGCGCTTGCCGTAAGCGCCAGCCCGGCAAGCATCGCGGCCGCCCATGCCAGCAGCATGCGTTTTCGACGGGCGCGCGCGGGGCCGGAAGTCCCGCCTCCCGCAGGCGCGGCAGCCCGGTCTGCCGAAGCGGCGGAAGCGGCAGCCGGAGCCGACGTCTCGAACGGGACGGCGCCGGCCATCGCAGCGGAAACTCGCTCCGAATCCGTGAGCGACTTCGTCACGGCGGCGCACCGATCGCGCCCATGTGCCGGACGATGCGCATATCGAACCTCGTCGATCACGGTGCAATGAATCCCGTCTTGTCGCATGCAAGCGTCGTCCCCGACTGGTCGCACGACGCGAGCAGCTTGCCCGCCGCCGAATACGCGTGGAATACCCAGCCCGTCGCCGGCGCGGCGCGCCGCTCCATGATCAGGAAGCCGAAGCTGTTGTTGTGCGACAGCCGTTCGATCACGGCGCCCGGCGCGGGCGTCAGCCCGGCGGGGAACGGATCGGGCAGCGCGACGTCGAGATTGTCGCCGCCGTTGCCGGACACGATCGTCGCCGGATGCCCGGACGAGAAGTTGATCGCCTGGAAATCGTGCACGTGGCCGTGCAGCGCGACATGCACGCCGGGCGGGTAGTACGCCTGCGCGTAGAGGCTCGACATCACCGACTGCAGCGCGAGGTTGCCGGGCGCGGGCGTGCTGCCTGCGATCGGCGCGAACGCGAGGATCGGATGATGGTTCGTGAAGATCGTCGTCGTGATGCCGGCTTTCGATGCGAGCGCGGCCACCGTCTGGAACTGCTTCTGATAGATGCGGAACTGCGCGTCGGTCGGCTTCAGCGCGTTGCGGCCCACCTTCGCGCTATCGAACACGATGACCTGCGTACCGCCGCCGAGCGATACCGCGTAAGGCTCCGAATAGTTCGCGTCGTTGTCGTTGGCCGGATCGTCGCACGAGCGGGACGCCGAGTACGGGCGCGGATCGAGGAAGCGGAACCAGCCCTGACCGGCGCGCGCGCATTCCTCGTGGTTGCCGCGCACGACGACCCACGGCGCCTTCGCCATGAGCGGCGCGGCCGGCCGGAACAGGTCGGCCTGCCACGTATCCCAGCCGTAGCCCCACGGGCTGTCCTTGCAGCCCGCGATATCGGGCGGGCACGCGTTTTCGCGGTAGTGATAGTCGCCGACGTGCAGCACGAGATCCGGCGACAGCTTCGCGACGCTGGCCGCGATCGTATCGAACGGCCATACCGTCGGGTCGTTGCACGCCTGCCATGCGTTGTCGGCCTTTTTCATCCGGCAGCCGGTGTCGGCGATGATCGCGATGCGCTGCGGCTGCGCTTTCGGCAGCGGCAAGGTGCGGCCCGCGACACTGGCCGTCTGCGCGTCGGCCGGCAGCGTCGCTTCGCAGACGCTGACCGGAAAACTCGACGGCTTCGAATCGGCCGGGTCGCTCGCGGTCGGGCGTTGCGGCACCGTCGCGGCGCCCGCGCGCAGCGTCATCCGCGACAGCTTGCCGTCGACGATGAGCTGCGGACACAGCGGATCGTCGGACGATGCCGGCTGATAGGTCGTGATCGCGCGCGCGATCGCCTGGTTCGCATCGCCGATCTCGACCCACGCGGCCTGCACGTTGATGGCGGCGCTGGCCGGATCGGCGGGCGCATCGATGTGGTTCGAACACGCGGACAGTGACACGAGGGCCGCAAGGGCCGCGCAGCGCGCGCGCAACGCGCGAGAGAGGAGTCGTCGCATGGGGAGCACCGTACGAAAGCCGCCAACGTTACGCAGCGCAAATGTAAGAAATATGAAAATAAGGCGCGACGCGGGCGTGTCGGGACGCGTCGCGACAGGCTTGACTTCAAGCCGGCTTGAGGCAGCACAGTGTGATGGACGGTCAACGAAGCAGGCAACGGGAGCCGCGAATGAAACAGGACCACGTCAACGAAGAACAGTCGGCGCTGTGGAACGGCCCGTCGGGACGCGCCTGGGTCGACATCCAGCCGTCGCTCGACCGGCTGTTCGAGCCGTTCGCGACACTGCTCGCGGATGCCGCAGCCGCATCGTCCGCGCGCGCCGTGCTGGATGTCGGCTGCGGGACGGGCGCGGTCACGCTCGAAATCGCGCGGCGGCTCGGCGCGGGCGCGCAGTGCACGGGCGTCGACATTTCGGCGCGGATGATCGACGCGGCGCACGAGCGTGCGAAGCGCAGCGGCCTGTGCGTGCACTTCGTGTGCGCGGATGCGCAGACGCATGCGTTCGTGCCCGCCAGTGTCGATCTGATCGTGTCGCGTTTCGGCGTGATGTTTTTCGACGATCCCGTCCGCGCGTTCGCGAATCTGCGGCGCGCGGCGCGCACCGGCGCGGCATTGCGATTCGTCGCGTGGCGCAGTGCGCTCGAGAATCCGTTCATGACGACCGCCGAGCGGGCCGCAGCGCCGCTGCTGCCGGACCTGCCGCCGCGACGGCCGGGCGCGCCCGGGCAGTTCGCGTTCGGCGACCGGCAGCGGATCGCAGCGGTGCTATCCGACAACGGCTGGGCCGACCTCGCGATCGAGCCCGTCGATATCGCGTGCGCGTTGCCGGAATCCGCGCTGAACGACTACATCGCGCGACTGGGGCCGGTCGGCCTGGCGCTGCAGCGGGTGGACGATACGACGCGGCGCCGCGTCGTCGAAACGATCCGCAACGCGTTCGAACCTTACGTGCAGGGCGCCGACGTGCGCTTCGACGCGGCGTGCTGGCTGGTCAGCGCACGCGCGTCATCGTCGGCGGCGTAAGGCGCGGCGCGGGCAGCCGCGCGGGGGGCCGCGCGCATCCCGGGCGCGCCGTCCGTGCGCGATGCCGCCCGGCGCGACCGCGCATGCAGATCAGCGACGCCGTGCGCGCAGCATCAGCCACGCGCAGCCCGTCGCGACGAGCGCGAGTCCGAGCAGGATCGCCTCGACGCCGAGCGCGAAGCCCGGCGGCATCGCGCCGCTGTTCGGCACGGGCGCGAGGTTGCCGGCGATCGCGACCGCGCCGCCGGCCAGCAGCGCCACGCAGACGATCCAGTAGAGCTTGCCGCGCGTCGCAGCGGCGCGAATGCGCCACAGCGCGACGCCGAAGCCGCCGAGATAGAGCAGAACGAGCGTGCCGAGCGCGACGAAGTCGGCAGTGCGATCGTGCAGGATGCCGCTCATCGCACGGATCCTGCATGCGTCGCGGGCGGGATGGGGCGCGCGTTCATTCCGACTCCGTCGCGTGTCCCGGCGCGCGGCTCAGCAGATGCGTGCGCTTGTCGGCCGCGAGCGATACGTAGCGCTCGTACTGGCGCAACACGTCGGCGATCACTTCGTCGCCGCGCAGGTATTCGATGTCGTAACCGAGCCGACCGTCCTCGAAGAACGTGATGATCCCGTACACATGCGGGCGCGCCGACTGCGGCTCCGCCGCTTCGCGCATCAGGAACGCCGGCGCGGTTTTCGCGGTCACGCGCACGCCGTAGACGAAATCGCGCTGCTCGGCGGTCGGCACCGTGAGCCGCACCGCATCGTCGCTGTCGCGCTGCACGTGCGCATCGACGCCGCCCGCGCGCAATTCGTCGGCGACCTTGCGCAGCGCGGGCATCACGGTGTCGGCGACGAACTGGCGCGCATCGACCTCGGTCGTCTGGCGCAGGATGTGCGTCAGACGATGGCGCCAGTGCTGGCCGGTCCAGAAGCTCGTCGCGGGCGCGACATCCTGCGAGTAGTGCGCGCGATCGGCGGCGAGCCCGCGCCAGAGGCCGTAGCACAACGCGAGCATGATGATGGCCACCGGCAACGCGGCCATCAGCGTCATCGCCTGCAGCGCGCCGAGGCCGCCGGCGACGAGCAGCACGGCTGCCGTCACGCCGAGCAGCGCGGCCCAGAACAGCCGTTGCCAGACCGGCGAGCGCGCGGCGCCGCGCGTCGCGATCTGATCGATCACGAACGCGCCGGAATCGGCCGACGTGACGAAGAACACCGCGATCAGCAGGATCGCCACGATCGAAAGCAACTGCGACAGCGGCAGGAAATCGAAGAAGCGGAACAGCAGGGCGTCGACGTTGGTGGCCGTCTGCGCGAGCGCACCGGCCGCGTCGTGCGCGTCGAGCCAGATCGCGCTGTTGCCGAACACGGTCATCCAGACGAGGTTGAACGCGGTCGGCACGAGCAGCACGCCGATCACGAACTGACGGATCGTGCGGCCGCGCGAAATGCGCGCGATGAACATCCCGACGAACGGCGACCACGACACCCACCACGCCCAGTAGAGAATCGTCCAGCCGCCGAACCAGCCTTCGTCGCGCGGCGGCGCGTACGCATACGTCCGGAACGACAGGTCGACGAGGCTCGACAGATACTGGCCGATGTTGTCGCTGAGCGCGCGCAACAGGAACGTGGTCGGCCCGGCGATCGCGACGAACGCGAGCAGCAGGAATGCCAGCAGCAGATTCAGCTCGGACAGGCGCCGCACGCCCTTGTCGAGACCGCTCGCCGCCGACAGGCCCGCGAGGATCACGACCAGCGCGACGAGTCCGACGCGAAACGCGTTGCCGCCGGTGTCCCAGCCGGCCACCGTATGCAGCCCGGCGCTGATCTGCATCACGCCGTAGCCGAGCGTCGTCGCAATGCCGGCGACCGTACCGACCAGCGCGAACGCGTCGACCGCGTGGCCGATCCAGCCGTTCACGCGCTCGCGCAGCACCGGATAGAGCCCCGAGCGCAGCGTGAGCGGCAGGTTGTAGCGAAAGCCGAAGTACGCGAGCACCAGGCCCATCAGCCCGTAGATCGCCCACGCATGAAAGCCCCAGTGAAAGAACGTCATCAGCATCGCTTCGCGCGCGGCGCCGGGCGAAGCGGGCTCGACGGTCGGCGGCTTCAGGAAGTGCTGCATCGGCTCGCCGACGCCGAAGTACATCAGGCCGATACCCATGCCGGCCGCGAACAGCATCGCCGTCCACGAGACGAAGCTGAATTCGGGCTCCGCATCGTCGGGGCCGAGGCGGATGTTGCCGAAATCGCTGGCCGCGATCAGCACGAGGAACACGAGAAACGCCGTGACGGCCAGCACATAGAACCAGTCGAAGCGCGCGACGACCCATTGCTGACCGGCGCTGAACAGCGCGCCGGCCTCGTCGGGCAGCAGCGCACAGACGACGAGCAACGCGCCGATCAGCGCGAGCGACGGCAGCACGACCTGCGGCTTGAACGTCGTACGTGGCGAGGAACGGGAATCGGGCATGGCGGGCATCCAGTAGCGGGTGCAACGAAGCGCGACGCCGCCCCGGCCGCGCATCGCGCGCCGGACCCTGATGCGGCGTGCATCGAATGTACCCCGGTGTCGGGACTGCAGAAAGGGTCGTGCAGCAAAATCAAGCTGACGAATTGTAAGGTATTCGGCGAATAAGGGAAAACCCGCATGACGCGCGCGCGACGTCGACGGGCCGGCGCGGCGAGCGCGCACCCGCGTGACAACCCTGATGAAAGTTTATTTTTTCCGCCTTGCGGATTGTGTAAATTGATTTACATCTTCGTTGCGGCCTTCCGTCCATGACGCTTTCCGTTCCTCCCGATGTCGGTGCCGACGAACCCGCGATCGCCGAGCGCATTGCGGCCGCGATGCCGTCGATGACGCCGATCCACCGGCGCATGGGCGAGTTCGTGCTGGCGAATCCGTTTCGCGCGGCGACGATGCGGATCGACGAGCTCGCCCTTGCGGTGAACGCGTCGATCGCGACCGCGAACCGCTTCGCGAAGGCGCTCGGCTTCGACGGCTATCCGGCGATGCGCGCGGCGCTCGTGCGCGGTTTCGAGGCGACGCTCGCGCCGGTCGAACGGTTGCGCTCCGCGCAGGAGCAGGAGCCCGGCGTGCGCGGCAGCGCCTGGATCGACACGGTGTTCGATCAGGCGGTCGCCAATATCGAGAACACGCGCGCGCAGCTGAACGCCGCCGACGTCGAGGCCGCCGTCGAGGCGATCGTCGGCGCACGGCGCGTGCTGATTCTCGGCGCCGGATCGAGCGCGTTTCTCGCGGGGCTGATGGAACACGGGCTCTCGGTGTGTCACGACAACGTGCAGTCGCTCGCGCTGCTCGGCGGCCCGTCGCATGCGGCGCGGCGCCTCTACACGGCCGATGCGCGCGACCTCGTGATCGCGCTCGCGTTTCCGCGCTACGTGAAGGACACGGTCGAGCTCGCCACGCGGGCGGCTGCGCGCGGCGCACGCGTGCTCGCGATCACCGACGGCCGCGAATCGCCGCTCGCGCCGATCGCCTCGCTGAGTCTGTACGTGAAGGCCGAGCGGCGCTTCGCGGCGACGTCCGAGGCGGCCGTGCTGGCGACGATCGAAGCGCTGATCGACGCGGTCGCGCTGCGCACGCACCGTTCCGCGAAATCCGCGGCCGAGATGACCGAATTCGTGCTGCCGTGGCTCTTGCAGCCGCCAGCGGCCGTTCCCGCTCCGAACCTTTCCTTTCCCCGCCCGGACCCATCATGACTTCACCCGCGATCGTCGCGATTCACGGCGGCGCAGGCACGATCCTGCGCGATGCAATGGACACCGACACCGAACGGCAGTACCGCGCGGAGCTGACTGCGATCCTGCAGGCCGCGCAGGCAGTGCTGGCCGAGGGCGGCAGTGCGCTCGACGCGGTGACGGTCGCCGTGCGCATGCTCGAAGACTGTCCGCTGTTCAATGCGGGACGCGGCGCAGTCTATACGGCCGAAGGCAAGCACGAACTCGATGCGGCGATCATGGACGGCGCGACGCGAGCGGCCGGCGCAATCTGCTGCGCGACGCGCGTGCGCAACCCGGTACTCGCCGCGCGGCGCGTGATGGAAGCGAGCGAGCACGTGCTGTTTGCCGGCGCGGGCGCCGATGCATTCGCGGCCGCGCAGGGGCTCGAACTCGTCGAGCCGGGCTACTTCGATACCGACGCGCGTCATGCGCAGTGGCTCAACGCACGCGCGGCGGCCGGCATGATGCTCGACCACGATGCGGCGACGTTCGCGTTCGGCGCGCCGCGCCGCGCGGAGCCGCTCGATCCGGACCGCAAGCACGGCACGGTCGGCGCGGTCGCGCGCGATCTGCACGGGCATGTCGCCGCGGCGACCTCGACCGGCGGCATCACGAACAAGCAGCCGGGACGCGTGGGCGACTCGCCGATCATCGGCGCGGGCTGCTACGCGGACGACGCGACCTGCGCGGTGTCCGCGACGGGCACCGGCGAGATGTTCATCCGGCTCGCGGCCGCGCACGACGTGGCGGCGCAGATCGCCTATCGCGGCGCGACGCTCGCGCAGGCCGCGCACGACGTCGTGATGAACCAGCTGCCGCGGATCGCGGGCCGCGGCGGCATCATCGCGGTCGACGCGTTCGGCAACGTCGCGATGCCGTTCAACACCGAAGGGATGTATCGCGGTCATGCGCGCGTCGGCGCGGCGCCCGTCGTCGGCATCTATCGCGACGACGATGCGAGCTGATGCCGCCGTGTTCGAGGAGACCCGCATGAAACCGAGCCCGTCAGGTCTGGTGCTGCCCGAGCAGCGCGTCGTTGCCGTCGACGATCTGTCGGTGATGTTCCGGCGCGAGCGCGCGACGTTCGACGCGGTGCGCCACGTGTCGTTTCACGTCGATCGCGGCGAGACGCTCGCGATCGTCGGCGAATCGGGTTCCGGCAAGTCGGTCACGTCGCTCGCGCTGATGCGGCTCGTCGAGCATGGCGGCGGCGAGATCACGAGCGGGCGAATCGCGCTGCGCCGCCGCGGCGGCGCAGTCGTCGATCTCGTGCAGGCGAGCGCCGCGACGATGCGCGGCATTCGCGGCGCCGATGTCGCGATGATCTTCCAGGAACCGATGACGTCGCTGAATCCGGTCTTCACGGTCGGCGACCAGATCAGCGAGGCGATCGCGCTGCATCAGGCGAAGTCGCCCGCGCAGGCGCGCGCGGAAGCGTTGCGTCTGCTCGACCTCGTGCGGATTCCGGAAGCGCGCCGCGTGTTCGCGCGCTATCCGCATCAGCTCTCGGGCGGGATGCGGCAGCGCGTGATGATCGCGATGGCGCTGTCGTGCCGGCCGGCGCTGCTGATCGCCGACGAGCCGACGACGGCGCTCGACGTGACGATCCAGGCGCAGATCCTGCAATTGATTCGCGGGCTGCAGGACGAGATGAACATGGGCGTGATCTTCATTACGCACGACATGGGCGTGGTGGCCGAAGTGGCCGACCGCGTGCTCGTGATGTATCGCGGCGAAAAGGTCGAGGAGGGCGCGTCCGAGCGCATCTTCGCGACGCCCGCGCATCGCTACACGCGCGCGCTGCTCGCGGCCGTGCCGCGGCTCGGATCGATGCACGGCACCGACGTGCCGGAGAAATTTCCGCTGCTGAACGCGGACGCGACCGCGCCCGCTGCCGCCCCCGCGACGGCGGCGCCCGCGGCGAACGACGATGCGGACGAGGCACGCGACACGCCCGCCGGCGCGCGTACCGACACGCAGCCGCGCGTCGATCCCGCGGCGCCGCCGATCCTGCGCGTGCGCGATCTCGTCACGCGCTTCCCGGTAAAGAGCGGGCTGTTCGGCCGCGTGTCGCAATACGTGCATGCGGTCGAGCGCGTGAGTTTCGAACTGCGCGCGGGCGAAACGCTCGCGCTCGTCGGCGAATCGGGATGCGGCAAGTCGACGACCGGCCGTTCGCTGCTGCGTCTCGTCGAATCGCAGAGCGGCTCGATCGAGTTCGACGGCCGCGACATCAGCGCATTGAGCGGCCACGACCTGCAGGCACTGCGGCGCAACATCCAGTTCATCTTCCAGGACCCGTTCGCTTCGCTGAATCCGCGGCTGACCGTCGGCTTCTCGATCATGGAGCCGCTGCTCGTGCACGGCGTCGCGAGCGGCCGCGACGCGCAGGCGCGCGTCGACTGGCTGCTCGACAAGGTCGGGCTGCCGCGCGACGCCGCACGGCGCTATCCGCACGAATTCTCCGGCGGCCAGCGCCAACGGATCGCGATCGCGCGCGCGCTCGCGCTGAATCCGAAGGTCGTGATCGCGGACGAGTCGGTGTCGGCGCTCGACGTGTCGGTGCAGGCGCAGATCGTCAACCTGATGCTCGACCTGCAGCGCGAGCTCGGCGTCGCGTATCTGTTCATCTCGCACGACATGGCCGTCGTCGAGCGCATCAGCCATCGCGTCGCGGTGATGTATCTCGGCCAGATCGTCGAGATCGGCCCGCGCCGCGCGGTGTTCGAAGCGCCGCAGCATCCGTATACGAAGAAGCTGATGAGCGCGGTGCCGATCGCCGATCCGGCGCGCCGGCACGCGCCGCGCCAGCTCGCCGCGGACGAGATTCCGAGCCCGATCCGCGCGGTCGGCGACGAGCCGGTCGTCGCGCCGCTCGTCGCCGTCGGGCCCGATCATTACGTCGCGACGCATCGCGTCGGCGGCGCGTACTGACGCCGCGTCGCGCGTCTGCGAGGCAATGTGTTTGTCCGGCGCGGGGCAGTCGATCCCGCGTCTTCCGTCACGCGTCACAGAACCATGCACAAGGAGCCAGCCTTTATGAACAAGTCGCTTTCGTTGCCGATGTTCCGTCCGCGCGCGCTGCTCGCCGCCGGCGCGAGCGTGTTCGCGCTGACGGCCGCGCTGCCCGCGTTCGCGCAGCAGACCGCGGTGATCGCGGTCGACCAGACGTTTACGACGATGGATCCGTACGACGCGAACGACACGGTGTCGCAGGCGGCCGCGAAGTCGTTCTACGAGGGCTTGTTCGGCTTCGACAAGGACATGAAGGTCGTGAACGTGCTCGCGACCGGCTACGACGCGTCGCCGGACGCGAAGGTCTACACGATCCATCTGCGCAAGGGCGTGAAGTTCCATGACGGCACCGACTTCAACGCGGACGCCGTGAAGGCGAACTTCGATCGCGTGACCGACCCGGCGAACAAGCTCAAGCGCTACAACCTGTTCCGCGTGATCGAGAAGACCGAAGTCGTCGATCCGTACACGGTGAAGCTCACGCTGCGCGAGCCGTTCTCCGCGATCATCAACACGCTCGCGCATCCGTCGGCCGTGATGATTTCGCCGGCCGCGCTGAAGAAGTGGGGGCGCGACGTCGCGCTGCATCCGGTCGGCACCGGGCCGTTCGAGTTCGTCGAATGGAAGCAGACGGACGACCTGAAGGTGAAGAAATTCGCCGGCTATTGGAAGAAGGGCTATCCGAAGATCGACGCGCTCGACTGGAAACCCGTGATCGACAACAACACGCGCGCCGCGCTGATGAAGGCCGGACAGGCCGACATGGCGTTCCGCATTCCGTACGAGCAGGTGCCCGACCTGAAGAGCAATCCGAAGCTCGACATCGTCGAGCGGCCGTCGATCGTCGCGCGCTACGTGTCGCTGAACATGCAGCAAAAGCCGTTCGACAACCTGAAGGTGCGCCAGGCGCTGAACTACGCGATCAACAAGGAGGCGCTCGTGAAGGTCGCGTTCTCGGGCTTCGCGACGCCGTCGACGGGCGTCGTGCCGCCGGGCGTCGAATTCTCGACGAAGACGGGCCCGTGGCCGTACGATCCGGCGAAGGCGCGCGCGCTGCTGAAGGAGGCCGGCTATCCGAACGGCTTCGAGACGGTGCTCTGGTCCGGCTACAACAACACGACCTCGCAGAAGGTGATCCAGTTCCTGCAGCAGCAGCTCGCGCAGGTGGGCGTGAAGGCGCAGGTGCAGGCGCTCGAATCGGGCGAGCGCGTGTCGAAGGTCGAGAGCGCGCCGGACCCGGCCACCGCGCCGGTGCGGATGTTCTATATCGGCTGGTCCGCGTCGACCGGCGAAGCGAACTGGGCGCTCACGCCGCTGCTGGCGGCGGCGTCGATGCCGCCGAAGCTGTTCAATACGGCGTACTACCGGAACCCGGCCCTCGACGACGACCTCTCGAAGGCGCTGCAGACCGTCGATCGCGCGAAAAAGGCCGAGCTCTACGGCGATGCGCAGAAGCGGATCTGGGCCGACGCGCCGTGGATCTTCCTCGTGCAGGAGAACATCGTCTATGCGCGCAGCAAGCGGCTGCACGGCATCTACGTGATGCCGGACGGGTCGTTCAATATCGACGAGGTTTCGATGAACTGAGCGCGCTCGCGCGCATCGCGGCTTGCCGGCGCATCGCGTCGATCGCGCCGGCAAGCGGCCCCTGTTCGGTGTCACCATGCTGACTTTCATCATCAAACGGCTGTTCGGCCTGCTGCCCACGCTCGCGATCGTCGCGGTGCTCGTGTTCTTGTTCGTGCATCTACTGCCGGGCGACCCGGCGCGGCTCGCGGCCGGCCCCGAAGCCGACGAAGCGACGGTCGCGCTCGTGCGCGCCGATCTCGGCCTCGATCGGCCGCTGCCGACGCAGTTCGCGAATTTCTTCGTGAAGATCGCGCACGGCGATTTCGGCGTATCGACGCGCAGCAAGCGGCCGGTATCGACGGAAATCGGCGAGCGCTTCATGCCGACGCTGATGCTGACGATCGTCAGCATGGCGTGGGCGACGCTGTTCGGGATGGCGATCGGCATCGCGTCGGCCGTATGGCGCAACCGCTGGCCGGACCGACTCGGGATGACGCTCGCGGTGTCCGGCATCTCGTTTCCGGCGTTCGCGCTCGGCATGCTGCTGATGGAAATCTTCTCGGTGAAGCTCGGCTGGCTGCCCGTCGTGCCGGACGGCACGTGGAAGAGCTACGTGCTGCCGTCGCTCACGCTCGGCGCGGCGGTCGCGGCCGTGATGGCGCGCTTCACGCGCGCGTCGTTCGTCGAGGTGATGAACGAGGACTTCGTGCGCACCGCGCGCGCGAAGGGCGTGCACGAGCCGAAGGTCGTGCTCAAGCACTGCCTGCGCAACGCGATGATTCCGGTCGTCACGATGATGGGGCTGCAGTTCGGCTTCCTGCTCGGCGGGTCGATCGTCGTCGAGGCCGTGTTCAACTGGCCCGGGCTCGGCCGGCTGCTCGTCGATTCGGTGACGATGCGCGATTACCCCGTGATCCAGGCGATCGTGCTGCTGTTCTCGCTCGAATTCATCCTGATCAACCTGACCGTCGACGTGCTCTACGCGGTCATCAATCCGACCATCCGGTTCAAGTGAGGTGCGCATGAACGCAACCGTTCCAGGCCCGACCGCGCCCGCCGAAACCGCCGTGCGCACGCCGTGGCGCGAATTCTGGCGCAAGTTCCGCAAGCAGACGGTGGCGCTCGTCGCCGGCGGATTCGTGCTGATGCTCGTCGTGCTCGCGTTCGTCGGCCCGCACGTCGTGCCGTTCGATCCGGAGAACTACTTCGACTACGACGCGCTGAACGCGGGCCCGTCGGCCGTGCACTGGTTCGGCGTCGATTCGCTCGGCCGCGACATCTTCAGCCGGATCGTCGCGGGCACGCGGATCTCGCTTGCGGCCGGCTTCTTCTCGGTCGCGCTCGGCGCGCTGATCGGCACGCTGTTCGGGCTGCTCGCCGGCTACTACGAAGGCTGGTGGGACCGCATCACGATGCGCATCGCCGACGTGCTGTTCGCGTTTCCCGGCATCCTGCTCGCGATCGGCGTCGTCGCGATTCTCGGCAACGGGATGGTCAACGTGATCTGCGCGGTCGCGATCTTCAGCATCCCGGCGTTCGCGCGGCTCGTGCGCGGCAACACGTTGATGCTCAAGCACATGACCTACGTCGAGGCCGCGCGCAGCATCGGCGCGTCCGACTGGACGATCATCATGCGGCACATCCTGCCGGGCACCGTGTCGTCGGTCGTCGTCTACTTCACGATGCGCATCGGCACCTCGATCATCACGGCCGCGAGCCTGTCGTTCCTCGGGCTCGGCGCGCAGCCGCCGACACCCGAGTGGGGCGCGATGCTGAACGAAGCGCGTGCGGACATGGTCGCCGCGCCGCACGTCGCGATTTTTCCGAGCCTCGCGATCTTCCTGACCGTGCTCGCGTTCAATCTGCTCGGCGACGGCCTGCGCGACGCGCTCGACCCGAAACTGGAGCGTCGCTGATGCACACCGTGCCGGGGTGGAACGGCGCGTTGCCTGCCGGCCCGCGCAACACGATCGCCGACGTGCCGGGCGTGACGGTCGGCCATTGCACGCTCGACGACGGCGCGGTGCAGACGGGCGTCACGGTCGTCAAGCCGCATCCGGGCGATCCGTACCGCAGCAAGGTGCCGGCCGGCGCGGCCGTGATCAACGGCTTCGGCAAGAGCGTCGGGCTCGTGCAGGTCGACGAGCTCGGCACGCTCGACACGCCGATCGCGCTGACGAACACGTTCGGCGTCGGCACCGTCGCGCAGGCGCAGATCCGTGCGGCCGTCGCCGCGAATCCGCAGATCGGCCGCGACTGGCCGACCGTGAACCCGCTCGTGTTCGAGTGCAACGACGGTTATCTGAACGACCTTCACGCGTTCGCGATCGCACCCGCGCATTACGACGCCGCATGCGCGGCCGCGTCGCGCGAGGTCGCGCGCGGTGCGGTCGGCGCCGGGCGCGGGATGTCGTGCTTCGATCTGAAGGGCGGCATCGGCTCCGCGTCGCGCGTCGCGATCGCGGCCGGTCGGCCCTATACGGTCGGCGCGCTCGTGCTCGCGAATTTCGGCCGGCTGCCGATGCTGACGCTCGGCGGCGTGCCGGTCGGACGCATCGTCGCGGCGCGGCAGGCGGCGGGCGAGCCGGTCGCGCGGCCGGAGCAGGGCTCGATCATCATGCTCGTCGCGACCGATGCGCCGCTCGACGCGCGGCAACTGTCGCGGCTCGCGCGTCGTGCGGCGGCCGGGCTCGCGCGCACCGGCTCGGTGTACGGGCACGGCAGCGGCGACATCGCGCTCGCGTTCTCGACCGCCTATACGATCGCGCACGATGCCGATTACGTCGCGCTGCCGGCGCTCGTCGCCGATGCCGCGCTCGACCCGCTGTTCATGGCCGCGGCCGACAGCGTCGAGCACGCGATCGCCGACGCGTTGCTGCAGGCTGTCACGGTCGTCGGCCGCGACGGGCACGTGCGGCGCGCGCTGCGCGACGCGGTGCCCGACCTCGACCGCCTGCTCAACGAAGGACCGACCACCATTCAACGATGAAGATCCTGATCTCGACCGATATCGAAGGCGTCGCCGGCGTGTTTGCCGTCGAGCAGACGCGCGCCGGCAATCCCGAGTACGAACGGGCGCGGCGCTGGATGACCGCCGAAGCGAATGCGGCGATCGAAGGCGCGTTCGCGGGCGGCGCGCAGTCCGTGTGGGTCAACGACTCGCACGGCGGTTATCGCAACCTGCTGCCGGACGCGCTCGACGCACGCGCGCGCGTCGTGCTCGGCAAGCCGCGCACGCTCGGGATGATGGCGGGCCTCGAACGGCAGCCGGACCTCGTGTTCATGATCGGCTATCACGCGAAGTCGCAGACGCGCGGCGTGCTTGCGCACACGATCAACACCTTCGCCTTTACGCAGGTCTGGCTCAACGGCGTCGAGCTCGGCGAGGCGGGGCTCTATGGCGCGCTCGCGCGCGAATACGGCGCGCACGTCGTGCTCGCGTCCGGCGACGACGTGTTCGCCGAAGAAACGCAGCCGCTGTTTCCCGATGCCCGTTTCGAGACCGTGAAGACGGCCGGCGGCGCATCGAGCGGCGACACGCTGACGCCGGCCGCCGCATGCGCGCGGATTGCGATCGCCGCGCGCGAAACGGTCGCGCGCGCGGTGTCGAGCGGATTGCGCGCCGGCGCGCATCGGCCCGCGCCGGCGCACTGCACGCTGCGCGTACAGACGCCCGCAATCGCCGACCTGTTCTGCGTGCTGCCGTCGCTCGAGCGCGTCGATGCGGTGACGCTGCGTTTCGAGGGGCCGTCGGTCGAGCACGTGGTGCGCACGCTGAACAGCTTGTCGGCGATGTCGTTCATGCTGCGCTGAGGCGGCGCTGCCGCGGCTTGCGGCAGCGGACAAAAAAACGCGCGTCTGCCGGATTCTGCAGCCGCGCTCAAAGGCACTCGGTCGGCAAAAACGCCCGGCGGCATGCGCCGAGCCGCCTGGTCTGTGGGTCACGCGATCATTGTTTCCTAATACGATTCAATGACGTCGAATTGCGGTCGATAAGACAGAATAGGATGCGGATCACGCAAGCCAAAACCCGTCGTGCCGACGACGCATGTGCGTGCGCAGCATGCGTGTCGTCTACGCGTCGTCGCGCGCACACGGCGGCCCGTCCGGACGCCGTTTCCGCGCCGTTTCCGCCGCCCGCGGCGCTTGCGCGACGCAGCATCGATTCAGCGCGCAAACGATAACGCCGCGTGCCGCGACGCCGGATTCGGCATCGCGACACGCGGCGTCGCGTCACGTGCGCCGGCGTCGGCCGGCGCGCGCCTTACACGTCGAAGAACACCGTTTCGTCCGGGCCCTGCATCCGGATGTCGAACCGATAGACGACCGGCCGGCCCGGCTGTGCGTCGCGCTTCGCGACCAGCGTCGCACGGCGCTCGGCCGGCACCGCGTTCAGCACCGGATCGTTCGCGTTCGCCGCCGCTTCGTCGTCGAAATACAGGCGCGTGAACGCGTGCGTGAGGATCCCGCGCATCATGACGGTCACGTTCACGTGCGGTGCGTCGTCCGCGCCGATGCGGCCGGGCTTGACCGTCTCGACGACGTAGCGATGCTGCGGATCGGTGCCGGTGCCGACCCGCGCGAAGCCCGTGAAGCCGGACTTCGCGATGTCGTCGCGCGATGCCGGATAGCGGCCCGCGCCGTCCACCTGCGTGAACTCGAGGATCGCGTCGCTGACGACGTTGCCGTCGCCGTCGAATACCTGACCGACCAGCAGCACGTGCTCGCCTTCGGCGTGCGGCGCGGCGAGCGTCGGCGTAAACAGGCTCTTCAGATCGTAGTCGTACTGCTGCGGACACAGGCCGTAGGCGAAATACGGGCCGACCGTTTGCGAAGGGGTTTGCTTCAGCGTCGTCATGGTTCAGCGCTCCATCGGGGTGGCGTCGCGGCCGCGCAGCACGATGTCGAATTCGTAGCCGAGCGCATAGCCTTCTTCGGTAATGTCCATCGAAAAACGCGAGATCAGCCGCTCGCGCGCGGCTTCCGGCGTGCCCTGGAAGATCGGGTCGTACGCGAGCAGCGGATCGCCGGGGAAGTACATCTGCGTGACGAGACGCGAGCCGAAATAGTCGCCGAACAGCGAGAAGTGGATGTGATTCGGGCGCCACGCGTTCGGATGGTTGCCCCACGGGTATGCGCCGGGCTTGATCGTCAGGAAGCGGTAGCGGCCTTCGTCGTCGGTCAGGCAGCGGCCGGCGCCGAGGAAATTCGGATCGAGCGGCGCGTCGTGCTGATCGACCTTGTGCACGTAGCGGCCGGCCGCGTTCGCCTGCCACACTTCGACGAGCGTGTTGCGCACCGGCTTGCCGCCTTCGTCGAGCACGCGGCCCGTGACGACGATCCGCTCGCCGAGCGGCTCGCCGTTCTTCACGGCGTTTTTCGTCAGATCGTGGTCGAGCGGGCCGAGATCCTCGGCGCCGTAGACGGGCGCGTACTGGTCGCGCAGCTTTTCCTTCAGCGGGATCAGCGGCCGCGTCGGGCCGCGTTTGACCGACGAGCGGTACTCGGGATGGACATACGCGGGATGCGACGGCCAGTCGCGCGGCGTGAGGATCGTGGGGGCATCCATCGGGCGTCTCCTGAAGATGTTTCGACAAGTGGATGGCAGGACTTTAGCCAATCCGGAAAGTTATGCAAAATGACCTTTTTTCGCGGATCGTATAACGGGTGGTTATACATCGGTCGAGCGCGCCGATTCGCGTGGCGCCGCGTGTCGGCGGGCGTCGGGCGGGCCGTGAGGCGCGTCTTCGGCGATCTGTTTCCGCCACGCTGTCGATCCCGGACCTCGGGCTGCTTCGGTTTTGCCGAAAAGTTATGCAAAATGGCACTTTATCGCCCATCGCATAACGATCTGTTATGAATAATCGAATCGCGGACGGCCGCGTCAAGTTCCGGCATCTGCAGTGCTTTCTCGCGGTCGCGCAGCTGGGCGGCGTGCAGAAGGCCGCGGAAAGCCTGTCGATCACGCAGCCGGCGGTGTCGAAGACGATCGCCGAGCTGGAGGGCATTCTCGGCGTGAAGCTGTTCGAGCGCGGCCGCCACGGCGCGCAGCCGACGCGCGAAGCGCAACTCTTCATGCCGCATGCGAACGCGTGCGTGCTCGCATTGCGGCAGGGCGTCGGCTTGCTCGCGCGCGAGGGCGGCGCGGCCGCCGCGACGCTCGAGATCGGCATGCTGCCGACCGTGGCCGCGTCGCTCGCGCCGGCACTGATGAAGGCGCTGGCCGCACGCTGGCCGCGCGTCGTCGTGCGGATCGCGACGGCGGCCAATACGGAGCTGCTCGAACGGCTGAAGGCCGGGGCGATCGAATGCGCGATCGGGCGCTTGTCGGAGCCCGAGCGCATGGTCGGGCTCGCGTTCGAGCAGCTGTACAACGAGCCGCTCGTCGCGGTCGTGCGCGCCGGCCATCCGCTGCTCGCAAGCGCCGCGCCGGCCGCCGAGCTCGCGCGCTATCCGGTCGTGCTGCCGCCGTACGGTACGCTGATTCGCCAGTCGGCCGAGCAGCTGCTCGGCGCGTGCGGGGCGCCGCCGCTCGATGCGTTCATCGAGGTGCTGTCGGTGTCGGTCGCGCGTGCGCTCGCGCTCGAGAACGATGCGGTGTGGTTCGTGCCGCTGTATGCGGCCGAATACGATCTGTCGGCCGGCGCGCTCGCGCGGCTGCCGCTGCCGGCCGCCGGCACCGACGAGCCGGTCGGGCTCGTGCTGCGCACCGACGCGCAGCCGACGCCCGTCGCGCGCACGCTGATCGACGCGGTGCGCGATATTGCGCGTGCGCGCTTCGGCGACGCGCGGCCGCGCCGCGCGGCGCGCAAACCGGCGCGTCGTGGCGGCTGACGCGCGAGGGTGTCGCGGTCGAGGTTGGATGCGCGGGCGAGGGCGTGGGCGACGCGTCGCGGAGCCGCGAGTCGTCGGCCGCAGGGCAGTCAGCCGTCGGCCGCGAGCTACGAGCTACGAGCCGTTAGCCGCGGGGGCCGTCAACCGCCTGCCGCCAATCGCCAATCGCCAACCGCCAGCCGCGAGCCGTCAGCCGCAGGGCCGTCAACCGCTAGCTGCGGGCCGCCAACCGCCAACCGCCAAACGCCAAACGCCAAACGCCAAACGCCAAACGCCAAACGCCAAACGCCAAGCGCGAAGCGCCAAGCGCCAAGCGTCAAACGTCGAGCTCCAAACGTCGAGCTCCAAACGTCGAGCGCCAACCGCCGAGCACCAACCGCCACGCCGCCACCCGCACCCGCGACCACACGGCGCATCGCATCACCCCCGCCGCACCATCATCCGCAGATAGAGCAGCGCGCCGCCGGCAAGCAGCAGCGGGCACACGACATACCATCCCGTCGTCACGAACAGCCCGGCGACCGCGATCAGCGAAATCCACGCGCAGCGATACGCGACGCTGCCGCGCGGCAGCAGTTTCAGTGCAGCCGCCGCGCCGAGCCCGTACACCATCACGAAGCAGCCCGACGTGACGAGCACGAGCGGCGTCGGCCCGACGCCCGCGAGCGTCGTCGCGGCGAGCGCGGCCGCCGCGAGCACCGCAATCGCAGCGAGGCTGCGGCGCGGCACGCCGCCGACCTGACTGCCTTGCGCGAGCCACGCGGGCAGCGCGCCGTCGCGGCCGAGCGCCGCGCCGAGTTTCGCCGCGCCGGCGAAATAGGCGTTCATCGTGCCGAGCGTGAGCAGCAGCGCCGCGGCCGTCGCCAGCACCTGCGCATGGCCGCCGATACCGCCGGCGATCAGTTCGGCGAGCGGGGCGCCCGACGCGCCGGCCGACGGCCCGAGCACCATCACGCTCGCCGCGGCCACGGACAGATAGAGCAAGCCGACGACCACGACCGCAATGCCGGCCGAGCGCGGCATGTCGTGCGCGGGGCGTCGAAATTCGGCCGCCAGATGCGTGATCGCTTCCCATCCGGCGAAACTCCAGACGAGCAGCGCGGCCGCCTGTCCGACCGCGAGCCAGCCGTGCGGCGCGAACGGATGCAGGTTCGCCGTGCGCGCATGCGGCGCGGACGCGAGCACGGCCGCGAGCAGCAGCGTCACGAGCAGCGCCGACAGCACGAGTTGCATGCGGCCCGACACCGTCACGCCGAACGCGTTCGCAGCCGACACGATGGCGATCAGCGCGGCCGCGGTCGCGATGACGGTCGTTTGTCCGCCGCCCGTCACGGCCGCGACGTACGCGCCGCCGAACATCGCGGCCGCCGGCGCGCCGGCCGGCACCGCGAAATAGAAGCACCAGCCGACGATGGCCGCCGCCTTCGGCCCGAACGCGCGTCGCGCATACGTCGATACGCCGCCGGCGTCCGGGTAGCGCGCGCCGAGCGCCGCGAACGTCGCCGCGAGCGGTGCCGACAGCACGACGAGCGCGGCCCAGGCGAGCAGCGACGCGGGGCCCGCGACGTCGGCGGCCAGCGCGGGCAACGCGATCACGCCGGTGCCGAGCACCGCGCCGATATACAGCGCGGCGCCCTGGAAAATCGTCAGCGAACCGCCGTGATGAGCGGCGGGCGAATCGGCGTGCGAGCGCATGGGTGACTGTCTCCGGACGGCTTGTCGTACGCGCGGCGTGCCGCGCGGTGAATAATCGTCCGATGCTACCCGAACGGCAGCGGGGCCGCGGCGCGGCGATCAGTAGTCGGCGGCGCGCCCGATGTCAGCGGACGTCAGTAGCGGCGTGCGAGCCGGATGCGCGCGTCCTCGCGCTCGGCGGCCGTCAGGTCGGGCACATAGCGGAACGCGCCGGACACGAGCGAGGCGATCGGCACGCCGTCGCGAAACAGCACGCGATTGCCGGCGAGCGCCGGCACCTTGTCGCCGGGCAGCAGCGTGCCGACGAGGTTGAGCGGATCGACGCCGGTCACGCAGACGGTCTGTCCGTCGCCCGGCTGCCGCCGTATTTCGCGCAGGATCGGGATCGCTTCGGGCAACGCGAATTGCTCGCCCGCGAGGCCCGCGACGAAGCGGCCGCCACGGATTTCGCCGCGCGCTTCGAGGCGCTGCAGCACGCGCACGAGCTCGCGCCAGCTCGGCAGCCAGTCGGCTTCGCGCTCGAGCAGCCGCCAGAAGACGACGCCGTAGCGGCGCAGCAATGTCCACACGACGTGTTCGAGCGCGGCCGGATCGGTCGCGGGCGCGTGGCGCTTCGGTGCATCCGTCTGCGCGCGCTCGGCCGGGCGCTGTACGAGCGCCCAGCGGCCCGCGTCGTCCATGCCGCCGATCAGCGCGCCGCCGCGCCGCGTGCGCGGCGCGTAGGTCGCGCTGCGCTTGACGGCCGGCTTCAGCAGCGCGCGCAGCCCCGCGAAGCTGTCCGCGTTGGCAAGGCCGGCCGAGACGAGTTCGCCGAGCGCCTGTTCGAGTTCGACCGGTAGCATGTGCAGCTCGTCGAGCAGCGCGTCGAAGAACATCGCGCCGTGCGCGGCGAGCGCATCGCGCACCTGCGCGGCGCGCGCCGACAGCGTCGGCTGCGCGTCGGGATCGCGCAGCGCATGCCATGCGGCCAGATGCCGGCGCGGCAGCAGCACGATCGGCGTGGTCTTCACGGGCGTGCCGGCCGCGCGCGCGGGCGCGCCGATCCGTGTCCAGACGAGCTTGCCGGAGCGGCACAGCTCGTCGAGGCCGCCCGCCGTGTAGTCGCTGAGCCGCGCCGGCAGCAGCGCGTCTTCCCATGCGCCCGCGGCGGCCTCGTAGCCTTCGAGCTGCTCGACGACGGCCGCGAGCGCGTCGCGGCCTGTGCCGCGTGTGTCGGGTGTCAGATGCTGCCAGTGGAACAGGAAGCGCATGAAGTCCGCACGCTCGACCGGCTCGATTTCGCGGCGCAGCCGCTTCACCGTATAGCGATGAATGCGCGCGAGCAGATGGCGTTCGCACCATTCGTCGACGGGCGTGCCCGGCGTGAAGCGACCACGCATCACGTAGCCTTCGCGTTCGAGGGCCGCGAGCGCCGCCGCGGCGGCGGCCGGCGGCAGGCCGAGCGGTCGCGCGATCGCATCGAGCGGCAACGGGCCGAAACCGGTCAGCCGCGCGCGGATCAGCTCGACGCACGCGGCGTCCGCTTCCCACGGCTGCGCGCATGCGGCCGGCACCTTCAGCGCGGGCGTCACGCGCGCATCCGCGTGCACCGCGCGCACGCAGACGAGCCGTTCGACCGGCACCCACAGCGCGGCGCCGTCCGGCGTGACGAGCTTCGTCGCGCGGCGACTGCCCGCGAGTTCGGCGAGCCACGCAGGCCAGCCTTCGTGTGCGTTCGCTTCGTCTTCGGCGATGCATGCGAGCGTCAGCAGCGCATCGTGCATTTCGTCCGCATCGCGCACGAGCGGCCACGCTTCGTCGCGCACCGCGGCGATCGCATCAGCGTCGAGCGCGCCGAGATCGTCGGCCGATTCGGGATCGCTCCAGCGGCGCGACAACACCGCCTGCGTGCGGCGCTCCTCGATCGGCGCATCGTCGAGATACGCGTACGGTTTCGCGTTGAGGATCTCGGCCGCGAGCGGCGACGGCGCGGGCAGGTCGCGCGCGATCAGTTCGACCGCGCCGCTTTCGATCCGGCGTAGCAGCGCCAGCCAGCCGTCGGCGTCCATCGCGTCGTGCAGGCAATCGTCGAGCGTCTGGTCGACGAGCGGGTGATGCGGAATCTCGCGTTCGCCGACGACGTTCTCGAGGCACGCGGCCTGATCGGGAAACACGGTCGCGAGCAGGTCGTCGCTTTTCATCCGCTGCAGTTGCGGTGCCGTGCGCCGGCCGCCCGTGAAGCGCGGCAGCGCGAGCGACGTCGTCGCATTCCAGCGCCAGCGCACGCCGAACAGCGGCGCGTCGAGCAGCGCCTGGATCAGCACGTGTTCGGCGCTCGTCGAGCGCAGGTAGCGCCATACGTCCTCGAGCGCGAAGCTGTGCGCGAGCGACAGCGACAGGATGATCGCATCGTCGGTCGCCGCCGCCTGCAGTTCGAAGTTGAAACTGCGGCAGAAGCGCTTGCGCAGCGCGAGCCCCCACGCGCGGTTGATGCGGCTGCCGAACGGCGAGTGGATCACGAGCTGCGTGCCGCCCGATTCGTCGAAGAAGCGCTCCATCACGAGCGTGTCCTGCGTCGGCAGTGCGCCGAGCGCCGCGCGGGCGCGCGCGAGATAGTCGACGATCTGCCGGGCCGCTTCGTCGGACAGCCGCAGCTCGTCGACGAGCCAGCGCAGCGCCGGCGCCAGGCGGCTGTCCGCGAGCGCGACGCCGGTTGCGGGTGCGGCGCCCGGATCGGCATCGGCGCCGGCGCGCTTGCGCGATGCGGCGCGCGCCTGCGTCCGGCGATCGCCTTCGGCAAACAGCGCGTCGAGCTGCGCACGCAGCCGGCCGACGGCCGCCGACAGCTCGTCGCTGCGTCCCGGCGCTTCGCCGAGCCAGAACGGAATGTTCGGCGACTGGCCCTGCGCATCCTCGACGCGCACGCGCCCCGTTTCGACGCGAATGATCCGGTACGACTGATTGCCGAGCTGGAACACGTCGCCGGCGAGGCTCTCGACTGCGAAGTCTTCGTTGACCGTGCCGACCTGGATGCCTTGCGGTTCGAGCAGCACCGCGTAGTCGGCCATGTCGGGAATCGTGCCGCCGGAGGTCGTCGCCGTCATCATCGCGTTGCGCCGGCCGCGCACGGTGCCGCCGACGACGTCGCGGTGCAGATACGCGCCGCGCACGCCGCGGCGGCTCGTGAAGCCTTCCGCAAGCATCTTCATCACGTCGTCGAAGCGCTCGCGCGACAGGCGCGCATAGGGCGCGGCGCGCGTGAAGCTCGCGTAGAGCGCGTCCTCGCGCCATTCCGCGCACGCGACTTCGGCGACGATCTGCTGGGCGAGCACGTCGAGCGGCGCTTCCGGAATCCGCAGCGTGTCGAGTTCGCCGCGGCGCACACAGTCGAGCAACGCCGCGCATTCGACGAGCTCGTCGCGCGACAGCGGAAACAGCCGGCCCTTCGGCACGCCGCCGACGTGGTGCCCCGAGCGGCCGACGCGCTGCAGGAACGGCGCGATCCCGCGCGGCGAACCGACCTGGCAGACGAGATCGACATCGCCGATGTCGATGCCGAGTTCGAGCGATGCGGTCGCGACGAGCAGCTTCAGTTCGCCGCGCTTGAGCCGCTGCTCCGCATCGAAGCGATGCTCCTTCGCGAGACTGCCGTGATGCGCGGCGATCGCGTCCTTGCCGAGCCGCTCGGCGAGATGACGCGCCATGCGCTCGGCCGTGCGCCGCGTGTTGACGAACACGAGCGTCGTGCGATGCGCGGCCGCGAGCGCCGCGATGCGGTCGTACAGCTGTTCCCACACGTCGTTCGCCATCACCGGTTCGAGCGGCACGTTCGGCAGTTCGAGCGCGAGATCGCGTTCACGCGTGTGGCCCGTATCGACGATCGCGCATTCGCGCGGCGCGTCGGCCGGGCCGCCGACGAGAAAGCGCGCGACCGCATCGATCGGCTTTTGCGTGGCCGACAGCCCGATGCGCGGCAGCGCACGGCCGACCAGCGCGTCGAGCCGTTCGAGCGACAGCGCGAGATGACTGCCGCGCTTCGACGACGCGAGCGCGTGGATTTCGTCGACGATCACCGATCGAACGGTCGACAGCATCTGCCGGCCCGAGGTCGACGACAGCAGCACGTACAGCGATTCGGGCGTCGTCACGAGGATGTGCGGCGCGCGCTTGCGCAGCGCGCTGCGCTCGGCCTGCGTCGTATCGCCCGTGCGTACCGCGGTGCGGATCGTCGGCACGGGCATGCCGAGCTGCGCGAGCGATTCGGCGATGCCGGCAAGCGGCGCATTGAGATTCACGTGAATGTCGTTCGACAGCGCCTTCAGCGGCGATACGTAGACGACGAGCGTCGCGTCCGGCAGCGCGCCGTCATGCGCGAGCGCGTCGCGCACGAGTTCGTCGAGCGCGCACAGAAACGCGGTCAGCGTCTTGCCGGAACCGGTCGGCGCGGCGACGAGCGTCGAGCGGCCGGCCTTGATGTGCGGCCACGCGAGCGCCTGCGCGCCGGTCGGTGCGGCGAACGTGCGGCGAAACCAAGCGGCGACGGCCGGATGAAACACATCCAGCGCGCGCGTGGCGGGGCGGGTAGCGGTGGCGTCCATCGGTTCGGTGAATTGGGGTGCGAGCGCAGGCGCGGCCGTGCGCGCATCGCCAGTGTGCCAGACGTCGCGCGCGCGTGCCGCGCGTGACGGAACGGGGATTCACCACAGATGGGGGACGTCGCGCGACTTTCAACGTGCGCGCACGCGTCGCCGCCGTGCGCTACACGCGATGCAGCCAGCCGAGCCAGTGCTGCAGCAGCGGCGCGGGCGTCCACGCAGACTGCACGAGCCAGAGCGTGCCGCCCCACGCGGCCGCGACGACGATCAGATCGCAGTGGCCGCTGTTCCAGAGATTGAGCGAGTGGCGCCGCCAGATCCATGGCACGCCGAGCGGGTTCGGCCAGTCGGCGAGCAGATGCATCAGGCCGCCGCACGCGAAGCCGAACAGCGGCGCGGCCCAGAGCGGATGCGGATGATGCGTGAGTCCGTGCCAGCCGAGCGCGAGCAGCGCGAGCCAGCCGATGCCCCAGTGCGTGACGGTGCGATGCGCGATCCACAGCCGCCGCTTGCGGCTCCACCACGCGAGTTCGAGCCAGTCGGGCGCCGTGCCGCCCGCGACGCCGGCGATGAATGCGGCGACGAGCGCGGTATGCCACGGCCCGGTGGCGCCCGTTTGCGCGACGAGGGCGGCGGCCGCGACGCCCGCCGCGAAGCCGGACGCATGATGCGCGTTGTGCGATGCCATATGAAACGAAAGACGAAGAAGCCTGAACGAACGGGAACGGCGGCGCCGCGCCCGGAAAAGCGGGGCGCTATCTTCTCAGATGCGTGCAGGCAGCGGGCGATCGGTTGCAGATTTTTTCGTTTCGGCGCGAGGCACGGGAACCGCGCGTGCCGTTTCATCGCAGAGCGGCACGACGCACACAAGCGCATGACGATTCGCGGTGCGGCGCGTGTTCGACCCTTTTTGTCCCCCTGTACTACGAAACCGGCCTATGGCCGCCGGCGCGCCAGCGGCTATAAACGGATCGGGTGCTTTTCCAGCCTGAAGGAGATCCATATGGGGGACATGCAATGACTACGCTGAATCGCTTCAAATCATCCGCCGTCGTGTTCGCGACGGTGGCCGGCATCGGTTTCCTGCCGAACGCACCCGTCTATGCGAAGGGCCCGCAACCCGCGGTGCTGACGAGCTCGGCCGTCGCGGTCGCCGACAAGTACAGCGCGGATGCCGCCGAGCAGATCTTCAAGGAAGGCGGCAACGCGATCGACGCGGCCGTCGCCATCGCATTCACGCTCGCCGTCACGTATCCGGAAGCCGGCAACATCGGCGGCGGCGGCTTCATGACGATCTACAAGGACGGCAAGCCGTACTTCATCGACTACCGCGAACGCGCGCCGCTCGCGGCGACGAAGGACATGTACCTCGACAAGGACGGCAACGTCATCAAGGGGATGAGCCTCTACGGCCCGCGCGCGGTCGGCGTGCCGGGCACGGTCGCCGGCATGTGGGAGGCGCAGAAGCGCTTCGGCAAGCTGAAATGGAAGCAGGTGCTCGCGCCGGCGATCCACTACGCGCGCGACGGCTTCATCGTCGACGAGCAGCTCGCGCAGCGCGGCGTCGATGCATCGAAGGAGTTCGGCGGCAAGACGAACTTCGACAAGTACTTCTCGGGGCTGAAGGCCGGTGCGAACTTCAAGCAGCCCGATCTCGCCGCCGTGCTGGCGCGCATCGCGAACCAGGGTGCGGAAGGCTTTTACAAGGGCAAGACGGCCGAGCTGATTGCCGCATCGATGAAGAGCGGCGACGGCAACGGCCTGATCACGACCGAGGATCTCGCGCAATATCGCGCGGTGTGGCGCGAGCCCGTGCAGGCCAAGTGGAACGGCTACGACGTGATCACCGCGCCGCCGCCGAGCTCGGGCGGGATCGGCCTCGTGCAGTTGCTGAAGATGAAGGCCGATCGGAAGCAGGATTTCGAGGGCGTGACGCTGAACTCGCCGCAATACATCCATCTCGTCGCGGAAATCGAGAAGCGTGTGTTCGCCGATCGTGCGCAGTATCTCGGCGATCCGGATTTCTACAAGGTGCCGGTCGCGCAATTGACCGACGACGCCTATATCGCGAAGCGCGCAGCCGAAGTCAACCCGAAGGAGCCGTCCGATACGAAGAGCGTGCAGCCTGGCCTCGGCACGACGATGCCGGAGAAGGCCGAGACGACGCACTACTCCGTCGTCGACAAGTGGGGCAACGCGGTCTCGAACACGTACACGATCAACGGCTATTTCGGGTCGGGCGTGATTGCCGACGGCACGGGCATCGTGCTGAACGACGAGATGGACGACTTCTCCGCGAAGCCGGGCGTCGCGAACATGTTCGGCGTGGTCGGCAGCGACGCGAACGCAATCGAGCCGAAGAAGCGTCCGCTGTCGTCGATGTCGCCGACGATCCTGACGAAGGACGGCAAGGTGTCGCTCGTGATCGGCACGCCGGGCGGCTCGCGGATCTTCACGTCGATCTTCCAGGTGATCAACAACATCTACGACTTCAAGATGCCGTTGAAGGAGGCCGTCGGCGCGATGCGCTTCCATCACCAACTGCTGCCGCCGAACACGATCTTCTGGGAGCCGTACCACCCGATCGAGGGTGAGCTCGCGAAGCAGCTCGAGGCGCGCGGCTATACGCTGAAGGGACAGGACTTCAGCGGCGACATCCAGGTGATCAAGGTCGACGGAAAAACGCCGGAAGCGGTGGCCGATCCGCGCGGACGCGGCGTGACGCGCATCATCCGGTAACGCGCGTCATTCGCGCGGCCGCGCTGACAATCGAGACGCCGGGTTCGCGCCCGGCGTTTTCCGTTGTGGACCGGCGCATGCGGCGCGCTGCCGTGCGTGTCGCGCGTGCCGTGCCGTGCCGGCGCCGGCACGAAGTCGTTTTTCATCAATTTGACGCGCGACGCTGGGATAATGCGGGAGTTTGGCTGCGACCCGATCGAAGGAGGCTCGATGAACGACAACCGCACCGAAACCGACGACCGCTCCGACACGCAATCGCTCGACGCGCGTCGGCGCCGTTTCGAGGAGGATCTCGTCGACGCCTACGACGAAGAGCTCGAGATGGAGCTCGATGATCGCCGCTTCGACGACGGCGACGAGCTGCTGTTCTCGCAGGAGCGCCGCGAGGCGCGCAAGCAGTATTTCCGCGAACTGTTCCGCCTGCAGGGCGAGCTCGTGAAGCTGCAGGACTGGGTCGTGAGCACCGGGCATCGGCTCGTCGTGATCTTCGAGGGGCGCGATGCGGCCGGCAAGGGCGGCGTAATCAAGCGCATCACGCAGCGGCTCAATCCGCGCGTCTGCCGCGTGGCTGCGCTACCCGCGCCGAACAACCGCGAACGGACGCAATGGTATTTCCAGCGCTACGTCGCGCATCTGCCGGCCGGCGGCGAGATCGTGCTGTTCGACCGCAGCTGGTACAACCGCGCGGGCGTCGAACGCGTGATGAATTTCTGTACCGACGACGAATACGAGGAGTTCTTCCGGTCGGTGCCCGAGTTCGAGAAGATGCTCGTGCGCAGCGGCATCCAGATCGTCAAGTACTGGTTCTCGATCACCGACAGCGAGCAGGAACTGCGTTTCCAGAGCCGGATCGAGGATCCGCTGAAGCAGTGGAAGCTGAGCCCGATGGATCTCGAGAGCCGCCGTCGCTGGGAGGCCTATACGGCCGCGAAGGAGGAGATGCTGCAGCGTACGCATATCCCCGAGGCGCCGTGGTGGGTCGTGCAGGCCGTCGACAAGAAGCGCGCGCGGCTCAACTGCATCCATCATCTGCTGAGCCAGGTGCCGTACCACGAAGTGCCGCGGCCGACGATCGAATTGCCGCAGCGCGAGCATCACGAGGACTACATTCGCCGGCCGGTGCCGGATCACATGATCGTGCCGGAAATCTATTGACCGGTGCGGGTGACCGGCGCGGGCGCGAGGCGTCGGTCGATCGCCATGCGTGCGCGGTGCGACGCATGCCGCATCACGCGGTAGGGAAGCCCGCGCGGCCTTGCGTCAGATCGAACAGCGCTGTCTTTGCGGCCGCTTCGGCGGTCTCGGGCAGTTTGATCACGAGCCTGACCGTCATGCCGTACGCGCTGTCTGCCAGTTCGTATCCCGCCTGTTCGATCCAGCGGCGCACGCGCGCCTCGTCCGGATAACCGATTTCGATGGCGAACCGCGTGTGGCGAATCCGCGCGACGCGTTCCGCATCGAGCAGCGCCGACGCGATCGCGTCCGTGTAGGCGCGCACGAGGCCGCCCGCACCGAGTTTTACGCCGCCGTAGTAGCGCACCACTGCGCCGAGTACGCCGTCGAGATCGTGATGGCGCAGCACTTCAAGGATCGGTCTGCCCGCGGTGCCCGACGGTTCGCCGTCGTCCGACATTCCCGACTGACCGCCCGCGAGCAGCGCCCAGCAGACGTGCGTGGCCGTCGGGTGGGCGTCGCGCAGTTGCTGCAGCGCTTGCATGGCGGCCTCACGGTCTTCGACCGGGATCGCGTGTGCGATGAAGCGGCTTTTGCGGATTTCGAGTTCCCGGGTGGTGGCGGCGGCGAGCGAGTAGGGCATGGTCCGGACTGATGAAATGCGAGAGGAATCCAGAGGCTGAGGTACTGCTGCCGCGATCGATCGTTCGATGTTGATCGGCGTGGAAGCAAAACGGGGATTTTGCTTTCACGGTACCTGGATGGGCCGGTGAAACGAGAAAACGAAATTCTACCGTGGCGCGTATTGAGCCATACCGAAGTCGCTCGGATAACGCGCGGACCATCTGCCGCAGCTGCCGTTGACCTGCGTCAGCGAACCGGTGTTGCCCATGTGCAAATCTGGATGCGTGCGGCCCGCGGGCGGGCCGTCGTCACTGGAGCACGGACGATGAAAAGCGACAAGCAGTTGAAGCAGGAAGTGCAGGAGGAACTGGCGTCCGATCCGGCGATCGACCCGACGCGCATCGGTGTCGAAGTGTCCGACCGGATCGTGACGCTTTCGGGTCATCCTCCCAGCTACGCCGAGAAGCTGGCCGTCGAGCGTGCGGCGAATCGTGTGGCCGGCGTCAGGGCGGTCGTGGTCGACATGACCGTGCATCTGCCCAACGACGACGTGCGCACTGACGAGGACATCGCCCATGCCGTGCGCTCGGTCCTGCACTGGACGGTCGGGTTGCACGAGGATGCAGTCAAGGTGCAGGTCGAACACGGCTGGATCACGTTGTCCGGCAAGGTCGATTGGGCATACCAGAGCCATCTCGCCGCACGCACGATCTCGCAGATGCGCAGCGTGACCGGCGTGACGAATCGCATCAGCGTGCAAGGCGCGGCGGGATCGGCGGACATCGGCGCGAACATCCGCCGCGCGATCATGCGACATGCGGAGCGCGAAGCGAGGCACATCGGCATCGACGTGCGCGACGGGACTGTGCGGCTGTCGGGCAAGGTCGGTTCGTTCTCGGAGCGCAAGGCCGTGCGCGGCGCCGCGTGGTCGGCCCGCGGCGTGCGCGCAGTCGTCGACGATCTGATCGTCGAATGAGCGACGGACGGCGCCGATGTCCGTACAAAAGAGGGGGGCGATCCGATGGCGATTTCAGGCGAGCTTCGCGACGCCGACTGGACGGTGGCGATCGAAACGGCCGCCGCGGACGGGGGCGGCTATCGTTGTCGCGTCCGTCTGACGTTGACGGCGCCGGAGGGCGCGTGCGAGCGGACATTCGCGCCCGGCAGGACGTATGCGACCGAGCATGAGGCCGCGGTCGAAGGACTTCGTGCCGGCATGACGTGGGTCGAAATGAAGAAGGCGAACACGTTCACGATCTGAACTGCCGCGGGACCCGCGGGTCGCATCGACGGCGAGGTCGCGCTGTTGCGCGATGCGGTCCGCGCAGGATCCGTGCGTAGCGCGTTTTGCGCGATCATCGGCCCGCTCGATCTCGCACATGGGGCGCGGTTTCATACGGTGCCGGATCACCGTTCGAGCCGCTGGCCGGCTTCCTCCGCTGAACGTGATGGGCGACGGCATCGGTCACCGTCGGAAAGAAGCTGGCCGGCCCGAAAACGTCGAACAGGCCGTACGCGCGCAGCCGGTCCTTCACAGGACCTTTCATCTCCGCAAAGTTCAATGCGATCCCTTGTTCGCCAAGTTCGTGGCAAAGTGCGACGAGCCGATCGGCGGCGCTGACGTCGATATCGGTGACGGGCTCGGACGCAACGACAATGCGTGCGACGGGCCGCGCCGCCCGGGCGATCGCGGCGTGCAGATGCTCGCAGAAGATTTCGACGTTTGCATAGAAGAGCGGGGCATCCCAGCGAAACAGCACGAGCCCCGGTGTCTGCACCGCATCCGGATGCCGCGCGATGTCGTGATAACCGCGCACGCCGGCGAGCCGGCCGAGCACGGCATCGTATGGGTGCCATGCTCGCCAGACGAACGACAGCAGCGACAGCGCGCTCGCGAGCAGGATGCCGGGCACGACGCCGATGCCGACGACACCCGCGAAACACAGCACCGAGATCAGGCATTCGCCGCGCCGCATCCGATAGAGTCGGACGACGCTGCGAACGTCGGCGATGCCGATGGCGGCATAGACCACGACTGCGGCCAGCGCCGCGCGCGGAACGAGCGTCAGCAGCATCGGTGCGGCCACGAGCAGTAACGCGATGCAGGCGGCGGCGATCAGATTCGTGAGCTGGCTCTGTGCACCTGCCGCGATCGCGACGGGCGTGCGCGACGCGCTGCTGCTGACGGCGCAGCCCTGCATCGCGCCGGCGAGCAGGTTCGCCGCACCGAGCGCGACGAGCTCCTGGTTGCGATCGGGCATGTCGCCTGCACGTATGGAAAGCGCACGCGACAGCATGCTGATGTCGGCGAACGATACGAGTGCGATCGCTGCCGCACCGGACGCGAGCGAGGTCAAGTCGGCGAGCGAGACGTGCGGCAGATGCGGCGCGGGCGCACCGGCCGGCAACGCGCCGACGGTGGCGATGCCGTGCAATGGCAATAGCCGCGCGAGCGCCGTCGCAGCGACGACGGCGACGAGCACGCCGGGCCAACGCGGCACCGTTCGCTTCATGAGCGCGATGCCGGCAAGGACGGCCGCACCGAGCAGCGCGGCGTCCGCCGAGAACCGGTGTTCGGAAAGCGCTTGCAGGATCTGCGGAATGTTCGGCAAGACGTCCGTGCTGGAGCCCGGCATCCCGAACAGCTCCGGCAGGCGGCCGACGGCAAGCGTAATGGCGATGCCGTTCAGGTAGCCGTATTGAATCGGACGCGACAGCAGATCGGTGACGAAGCCGAGTCGCAGCGTGCCGAGCAGGATGCAGATCGCGCCGGACGACAACGCAAGCGCGCCCGCAAGCGCGACGGCACGTTGCGGATCGTGGCCGGCGAGCGGGGTGATCGCACCGGCGATCAGTGCGGCGAGTGCGGAATCGGGGCCGAGCACGAGGATCCGGCTCGGCCCGAACAGCGCATAGGCGAGCAGCGCGGCAATTGACGCATAGAGTCCGGTGACGGGCGGCAATTCGGCCGCCTGCGCGTAGCTCATTCCGACCGGAACGAGTACAGCCGACAGCGCGATGCCCGCATATAGATCGCGTGTGAGCCACGCGCGTCGATACTGCGCGATGACGGCAGTGCCGGGCAGCAGGCGTGCAATTCGTGCGAAAAGGAGACGCCTCATCGCGGTTTCATCCTCCATCGGCGCTAACGCGACGCGACGCGTATCAAGGCGCACGGCTGGCGGAAGGTGACGAGCCGCGACCGATCCACGCAACGCCGGGCGCCGCCGATCGTTCGCATCAACCGGCGATGCAAGCACCGCCGGACGGCATGCATGATCGACGTTGCTGCGTGACGCGTACTCGGCGTCATGCCGCTTCGGGCGCCGAAAGCTGCAACGCCCGTGCGAAACGGGCGAGTGTGGCGATCGAGCCCGTGACGCTCTCGTAGCGCTCGCGTCCGATCTGACCGTCCAGTATCACGAGCATGCCGGCTTCCCGGGCAAGTTCGACGAGCGCCTGCAGGTCGAGGGCGACGGCCGGTTCGCTCACGCGACGGGCGGCGCCGGCGTCCGGACCGGAACGAGGGGGGGGCAGCGTATGACATGGCGTGTCTCCTGATGGCTGCGGCCGGCCTGCGACGCAGGCGGCTTCTACGGTTTCAGTATCGTCACCGTGTCCGGACGATTCAATCAGCCGGCCCGGAAGCTGCGGTAGGAATCGCGCAAACGACGTCGGCGGATTCCTACATGGCGGATGGCTTCGACGAAGCGCGGCGCCGTATCGTCCGCTACGCGCGGCGCTGCGCGTACCAGCATCCGATCGCGTGCCAGATGCCGGTTGCGGATTTGCAATAGGTAAATAGCTCGAGGTCGCGACTCACGATTGCATGGTAAATGCGCGCCTTCTGCAGACGCGCTTCCGCCTTCCAGTAGTGGAACTGCAGCCGGGTGCCGCGCATGCTCGCGCGCTGCAGAATGGTCTCGTCGTTGTCGTCGACCGGTGCGCAGCGGCGCGTGAGCGCGCCCGCGGCGCCGGAGACACATGACGCTCGTCCGCTTCGCTCCTTGCGCCCTCGCTTGAACGTGCGCGCGTCCGTTCGATGCAGGCCGGTGCGACGGTTGCTTCGGTCGCGCGCTGCACGCACTGGCCCGCCCAGGACGACGGCGCGCAATGCTCACTGACTGAGCACCCATTGCACGAGCCGATGCGCATCGTCCGCGGACAGCGCCGCGCCGCGATCGACGGCGGGCGGCATCGGCGTGTCTCCCCAATGGACCGGGCCGCCGACGCGCAACTTGCGCTCCAGCTTGTCGGCAGCATTCGGCACGCCGCGATATCGCTGCGCGATCTGCTGAAACGACGGGCCGAGAAACGGCAGGTCGGACGTGTGGCAGAACATGCAGTGCTGCGCGTCGACGAGTTCGACTGGCTCCGGCAGGGTTGTCTGAGCAGCGACGATGCTGGCCGCGGCGATCGTGCAGAAGGGCAGGCAACGTACGACGTTCATGTCGTTTCATCCTCTTTCGGGGGGCCAGCGGCGAACGCAACGCCGCGCGCGTTCAGGAGATCATGTCGTCGAGCGGGCGTCGCGGCGAATGCGGCACATGCGGGCCGCGTCCGACGCGCAGCAGCAACTGCGGCTCGCCTTGAAGGCCGAGCACATGGCGCAGATGCGCACGCGGTCCGGGCGATTCGATCGGTTGATTCAGGTACGACGCGGTGTAGCCGGCACGCGTTGCCACGAGCAGGATCCGCTCCAGCGCCTGCCCTGCAGCGAGCCATGCGTCGCGGTGGTCACGTGTGGTCGAGAGGCAGACGATCAACGGCGATGCGCCGACGAGCTGATGATGCAGCGCGGCCAGACCGTTGCCGAGATCGAACGTGCGTACCGCCATCGTGGCGATGGGCGCCGCGAAATCCAGCAGCGCGGGCACGCCAGCCGCGAATGCCGGCATGCCGTCGAAGCGCCGGCGCGGATCGATCCAGCTCGCCAGCTCCCGCCGGAAGCGCGGGTCCGCGAACTGCTGACGATCGGCCTCGGCGACCAGCTCGGCCACCCGTGCGCGATGCGCGACCGAATCGATGCACACGACATCGGCGCCTTCTGCCGCGCCCGCCGCGATCATCGCGCGCTGGATCTCGTCGGGCACCGCGGTCGATTCGAACGGCGCACGCGTCGTTACGCGCATCGGCATCGAGTCGAACAGCGTGCCGAGGAGTGTGTCTGTATAGCCGTCGTTGCATATGCGCACGAGCGCAAGCAGATCGGGGTCGATATCGGAAGGAAACGTGCTGATCGTGTGCGCGAGTTCCGCGTGATTGAGCGCGACGCGCAGGTTCAGTAATGCCGCGCCGCAACTGATAATCAACTCGCGGTCGAACGGATCGATCACCGGCAAGGCGCGGGCGCGGTCCGCGCAGAGGGCGATCGTATTGCCGTCGATGATGAACCGCCACGGCTGGGAGTTATGGCTCGACGGCGCCAGCGCCGCATAACGCAGAAGCGACTTCAGCCGTCTGTCGGGATGGGCGCTGGCGGCAAGCGGGGTAACGGATATCATGCGGTCATCTCCTGGTCGCCGGGCCGGCGGCATGCCATTTCATCGTCTCAGCAACCGGCCGGCGGCCGTTGACTCACGTCAAGCGCGCGTTACCGCAAACGTGTGCATGCGGTGCGCCGGCGGCTACGCTGGGAGAATGGAACGCGAACGATCGCGCACGGAGGTCAGCATGCTTGCAATGACGTTCGACGGCACGACGCCGATCCTGCACGTGACACAGACTCCCGATCCCCGGCCCGCGCCGGGGCAGCTATCGATCGACGTACTGGCGTGCGGCGTATGCCGCACCGATCTTCACGTGATCGACGGCGAGCTCG
This sequence comes from Burkholderia sp. BC1, assembly GCF_052683555.1. NCBI lineage: Bacteria > Pseudomonadati > Pseudomonadota > Betaproteobacteria > Burkholderiales > Burkholderiaceae > Burkholderia > Burkholderia sp. BC1. The sequence continues at coordinate 54,937 of NZ_JBQYLP010000018.1, read as the reverse complement.
CGCACCCGAAGCTGCCGCTGATTCCAGGGCACGAAATCGTCGGAACCGTGCGAGCGCTCGGTTCAGGCGTGACGGGCTTCTCCGTCGGCGATCGGGTTGGCGTGCCGTGGCTGGGATGGACGTGCGGTCATTGCGCCTATTGCGCATCGGGTCGCGAGAATCTGTGCGACAGCCCGGCGTTTACCGGTTATACGATCGACGGCGGCTATGCCGAATGCGTCGTCGCCGATCATCGGTATTGCGTGCCGCTGCCACCGCGCTACTCGGCGCTGGAGGCCGCGCCGCTGCTGTGTGCGGGGCTGATCGGTCATCGGACATTGCGCATGGCGGGCGATGCACGGCGGATCGGAATCTATGGCTTCGGCGCGGCCGCGCATCTCGTCGCGCAGGTCGCGCATCTCGAAGGGCGCAAAGTATTTGCGCTGACGAAGCCGGGCGATATGGCGGCCCAGCAGCTCGCGCGATCGCTCGGCGCGACATGGGCCGGCGGCAGCAACGAGACGCCGCCGGAGCCGCTCGACGCGGCGCTGATTTTTGCGCCGGTCGGCGCGCTGGTGCCGGCGGCGCTGCGAGCGGTCGAAAAGGGCGGAATCGTCGTGTGCGGCGGCATCCACATGACCGACATCCCGGCTTTCCCGTACGCCTGGCTCTGGGGCGAGCGCCGCATCGCGTCGGTCGCGAACTTGACGCGCGCGGATGCCCGCGCGTTCATGCGCGTCGCGGACGCCATGCCGCTGAAGGTCGAAGCCGTGCGCTATGCGCTGACCGACGCGAACCGCGCGCTCGACGATCTGCGCATGGGACGCGTATCCGGTGCAGCGGTGCTGAGCGTGCGCGAATGAGATTCGACGCGCAGGCCGGGGCTTGCGTCAGATGCGGCTCAGCCCTTTCGGATCGACGATGCTGATCTGCTTGCCGTGTGCCGCGACCAGCCCGGTGCGCTGAAACTTCGACAGCATGCGGCTGACCGTCTCGAGCGTTATCCCGAGATATTCGCCGATCTCGTCGCGCGTCATCCGCAGCACGAACTCGGCGGCCGAGTAGCCGCGCGCCCTGAAGCGCGCCGACAGGTTCAGCAGAAACGCGGCGACGCGCTGTTCGGCGCTCATCGTGCCGAGCAGCAGCATCAGCGCGGATTCGCGGACGATCTCGCCGCTCATCATCTGATACACGTGATGTTGCATCGTGCGCACTTCGCGGCAAATCTGCTCGAGCTGACCGAACGGAATGATGCAGACCGTGCTGTCTTCGAGCGCGATCGCGTCTGCGTTGTGTCGCCCGGCGCAAACGCCGTCAAGTCCCAGCGATTCTCCGACGATCTGAAAGCCGGTGATCTGCTCGTCGCCGTCGCGATGCATCATGACGGTCTTGAACGATCCCGTTCTCACTGCATAGATGCTGTTGAACGTGTCGCCGGCGCGGTAAAGCGTCTCGCCGCGCCTGATGTGCCGCGTCGTGCAGATCATCGCATCGACGCGTGCGAAATCGTCTGCCGAAAGGTCGGCCGGCAGGCACACCGTGCGCAGCGCGCACGATGAACAGCGGGACGCCGCACGCTTGGGCTGGTCAGTCCGCTCGACCGGATGCAAGGGGATGAACGGACGCGATGGGTGCGGCGACAAAACATCGGCATGGCTCTGCATGATCGGCTCCAATTCGTAGGCGGCGCATTGCTGCCCGCCAGGATCGTGCGGGCCGCCGTACCGGCGGCTTCGGTTTCCGCCGCTGTCCTTGACCGGGGCACCACGCCGGCTGAGCGCGGAGGTCGATAGGCCGGCCTCGATCGTGACGCTGCGTGTGTTCCGGGTGGCGCGCGTGGTCGTTTTTCTTGATACGGAGTATGGATGCCGGCCGCCGTGAAGAAAATCAGCAGGAATTGAAGATGCGGTAGGCGACGCGGAAGGGCTGTAGGGCGTTTCCTACAGCGATGCGGCAGCCTGTCGCGATCGGTGCGACCCGCGCGACGTCCGCGCAGCGGCCGCATGCCCGACCCACCTCGACGATGCGCGCCCGGCTTTGCGGCATCGGATGCCGATCGCCGTGCAGCGCTCGGCGCGCTCGCGTTCCGTTCGCGGCCGCGCCTTCATCGCGAGAGTCGGTTCGCCCGGCTCGGACCGTCAGAGCTCGTCCGGATCGTCGAACAGCTTGTGGCGCATCGCGTAGCGCACGAGCGCCGTATCGTTCGGCATCTGCATTTTTTCGAGGATCCGGGTTTTGTACGTGCTGACGGTCTTGACGCTCACGCACAGCGCCTGGGCAATTTCCGAGATCGACTGCCCGCTCGTGACGCGCCGAAACACATCGAACTCGCGGTCGGACAGGCGCTGATGCGGCATCAGGTCGGTCGGTTCATTCAGGCTTTGCGCGAACTGCTCGGCCATCGCGAGGCTCACGTAGACGCCGCCCGCGGCGATCTTCGTCAGCGCCGCGACCAGTTCGGCACTCGCGCTTTCCTTGGTCATGTAGCCGGATGCGCCGGCCCGGAATGCGCGCACCGCATATTGCTGCTCCGCATGCATCGTCAGCACGAGGATGTGCAATGACGGCTTCTCGTCCTTGATCTGCTTGATCAGCTCGACACCGTTCCGGCCGGGCATCGACAGGTCGAGCACGAGAACGTCGGCGTCCGTGTTGCGCACGAGCGCGATCGTGGACACGCTGTCGCGCGCTTCGCCGGCCACGTCGAAGCCGCGCGCGTCTTGCAGGATGTGCCGCAGGCCGTCCCGCACGAGCGCGTGGTCGTCGGCGATAAGGACCTTGATCATGGCAGGACGCCTCCTTGGCGGATCGCACGAAGCGATAGCGTGACGGCGACCGTGAAGCCTGCGCCGGGCCTGAAGCCGATACGGTCTTCGAAGCGGGCGCCTTGGCCGTCACTGCCGTTCATCGTGGCGGACGCCGCAGGCTGGTGGCACGGCATGCGAGGCGCGAAGGGCGAGGCTGCACGGAAACGGCGATCTCGTGCGCGATTGTGCGCCGCTTTGCCGTTTTCGCCAATCGGGACCGATGCGAAAGCTGGGTTTGCGCTGTCCGGCGCGCGCTGCGCAGACGATCGATGCGGACGGGGCGGACACGTCGGCCGTCCCGGTAGGCGTGGCGGCCGAACGCGACGCGGACCGGCCGGTGCGGGTGGTGCGTGAGGGCCGGATTTCGCTGCCGGCCGCCTATGAGCAAAATCAGGGGCGCCCGCAGGCGGCGCCCTCCGCCGCCGGCAATGCAGCGCGGCTGCTTCAGTGAGACAGCAGAACCGGCACCGTCATCGCTTCGAGGATCGTACGCGTCGCGCCGCCGAGCACGCGCTCGTGCATGCGCGTGTGGCTGTACAGGCCCATTACGAGAAGATCCGCGTGCAGGTCGGTGATCCGGTTCAGCAGCGTCGCGCCGACGCCGGCGGCGGGATCGTGCGGCGTCGACGAGAACGCCGCGCGGATGCCGTGACGCTCGAGATACGCGGCGACGTCGACGCCGGCCGGCGTCTTCTCGGGGTCGCGATGCCCGTGAACGACCGTTTCGACGTGCACGAACCGCGCAGGCGCGAGCAGCGGCAGCGCATCGCTCATCGCGCGTGCGGCTTCGCGTCCGCCGTCCCATGCGATCAGCACGTTCCGGCCGAAGCTGCGCAGGTCGCCCGCATACGGCACGACGATCGCCGGACGTCCGCTGCCCATCACGACGTCCTCGACGAAATGGCGCGCAACGTGCGTCATGCGATCGTCGGGATCCTCCTGGCCGAGCAGCAGCAGATCGGCATGACGGGCATGCAGAACCGCCGCGTCGATCGCATTGCCCGACGGCGCTTGCCATTCGACGCTGCGTCCGGCTCGTTCGGCGGCCGCGAGGAATCTGCCCTCGGCCTCTTTGCGCCGCTGGTCGCAGAGGCGCTCGTAGACGGCGAGCTTGAGCGGCTCGTCCGGGCGCCGCAGCGGCTCGAACAGATCCTGACAGACCACGTAGAGACCGATCAGATGCGCATTCCAGCGTCCCGCGAGATCGAGCGCGAGGGCGACGCGCGTCGCGCAGCGTTCGCTGTCGTCGAGATGGACGAGCAGGGTCTTGTAGCTCATGTCGATGCCTTTTCGGTTGATGCCGCGACGGTGGGGGCCGGCTGCTTCGCGACGCAGGCGGCGGAGATCATCAGAACGGGACACGTCGCCTGACGCAGGACCCGTTCGGCCACGCTGCCGAGCACGACGCGCCGAAAACCGCGCCGGCCGTGCATGCCCATCACCAGCAGATCGGCGTCCATGTCGCGCGCGATGCGAACGATGCGCTGGGCGACGTCTTCGCCGGCCGGCTCGACGTTGGCGATCTGCGGCGTGCCGCGCACGCCCCGCGCGGCCATCCGGCGCGCCGCGTCTTCGACGACGCGCAGCCCTTCCTCGCGGAACGAATCGATCAGGATCGACGGGTCGTATCCGAACGTGTCGTAAGCCGGCACGAGGAAGTCGACGACATAGACCGGCGTCAGTTGCGCACCCGCTTGCGCCGCCACGTCGAGCGCGGCGTCGAGCGCTCGCGACGACGTTTCGCTGCCGTCGAGCGCGACGAGAATGTTCGAATACACGATGGTCCCCTTGAATGGTGGTGCACGCTTTCATCATCGGCGCGTGCGCGCCGGTCGCGCTGATCTGGATCAAGCGCCGCTTTGGCCGTGCAGCAGACGGAGCGTGGGGCGCGCGGCGATTGACGTTGCGTTGGTTCGCTCGACGGCCACCGTGACGGCGCGCGACGCCGCGGACACGATCTGCATATCGGCCGCGCTCGCCGCGGGATCGACGTCGATGTCGAGCTGCGCGCGGGACGTGCAGATCCTTTCGCGCAAATCGGCCGGACACTCGCCGATGCCGGCGGCGAAAACGCGCGTGTCGAGCCTGCCGAGCGGCGCGATCAGCGCGCCGGTATCGAACAGGCGCGGCACGACGAGGCATTCCGGCACGACGAGCTCGACGAGCCGCGCGAGCGTACGCATCGTTCAGTGCGACATCAGCACCGGCAGCGTCATCGACGCAAGCACCGTACGCGTTGCCCCGCCCATCAGCAGTTCATGCCATCGCGAATGCCCGTATGCACCCATCACGAGCAGGTCCGAGCCCGATTCGTAAGCGCGCGACAGCAGCGTGTCGCCGATCGACGCACCGGCGCCTGCATCGATGTCGAGCACATCGACGTCCGGTGCATGGCGCGCGAGCATCAGCGCGGCATCGGCGGCCGGCACGCGCATCGTGGCGGCTGCCGAATCGCCGTCGGTCACGGCAACGACCGTCGTGCGCTTCGCATGTTCGAGAAACGGCAATGCGTCATGCGCGGCGCGCGTCGCTTCGCGGCTGCCGTCCCAGCCGACGGCTACGCGCTCGCCGACCGACGGAAACGTTCCCGTGTACGGCACGAACAGCACAGGGCGCCCGGCGGACAGGACGAGATTTTCCGCAAACTGGTCGTCGATGTAGGTCTCGGGATCGTTCGGATCGCTCTGGCCGGCGATCACCAGATCGGCCAGCCGCGCCGCGCGCGGCACGGCGACGTTCGCGCGTGCGTCCGTGCGAAGCCAGGCCGACGGCACCTTCGCGCGCACGGTTTCGGCATGGAACAGGCGTTCGAGTGCCGCGCGCCGCTCGTCGCGCCGCTCGCGCTGATCGCGGAAGTAGTCGGCGGATCCTGCCATGACGTAGAACGAGTGCGGTTCCGGCGTATAGGTCGCGAACAGCCCGGTCAGATGCGCACCGAAGCGCCGGGCGACGCGTAGCGCGAACTCGAGGCGCGCGTGAGCGCCGGTGCTCGTGTCGAGATGCACGACTAGGCTTTTGTAGGTCATCGGAATCGCTCCATCGACGGGTCATCCGTCAGTGCAGTTCAGTCTAGGAAGCGTGCCCGGTACGCGCTTGACGCAGATCAACGGGGCTTGTGCGCTGCCGCCGCACAGTGGCAGGGACGCGGTGCCGCGCTCGCCGCTCGAGCCGGCCGCAAGACGACGACAGCCCGGTCACCGGACCGAACGAGGAACGACGATGAGCACCGACACTTTGACGAAGCCGAACGAAGTCTGGTGCGCCACGAGCGATCTCGCATTGCGCATCCACGCGCTGATCGCCGACTGGCAGCACGGATGGCATGCGCTGACCGGCCGGCGCATCGAGCGGGACCGCGACGCGATCCGTCGGTTGCAGCAGGCGTTGGCGGAAGCACAGAACTGGCCGGCTTTCGGCGAAATCGTGCAGCGGGCGATGCGCGACTACGCCATTGCGTCCGTCGCGATCTGGCAGGACGCGGCCGAGCTGGCGCTGCGCAGGCAATACGAAAGCGCCGGCGTCTGGCGCGCGTGGGCGCGCGAATACGGCGCGGGTGTGATGCCGCGCGAACAGATCGACTGGTTGCCCGATCTGAGCCGGCTGGCGCTCGTCGATGGGGCCAGCATGCCGTGGCACGACTGGATGACGGCCCTCGAGCACCGGATCGCGGGCGACATCGACGGGAGCGGATCGCCCGACGGCGCGGCCGTACGTGCGCACGGCAAGGAAGCGGCGCGCGAGGTCGAGCCACTGCGCTGATCGTGTCGAGCTCGTCACGAGCGGACTGCGGCTCGCATTGCCGGTTCACCTGCGCGTGGCGCCGGCGAGCCGGCGTCACGGCCGCGGGTCAGGATGAAACCGTCGCGGGCGCGGCGCGCTCACGCAGTTCGCCGGTTTCCGGCGTGTCGAGATCGACGCACTGTCCGTAGACGGGTACCTCGCACCGCCAGCGCAGTCGCTCGGCGATGCGTCGCCGCAACGCATCGGCCGCGCCGGGTTCGCCGTGCGTGACGAAGGTCCGCTGCGGCGCGCGCTGCAGCGTGCCGAGCCAGCGCAGCAAGTCGGCGTAGTCGGCATGCGCGGAGAGCGCCGTGATCGATTCGACCTGGGCACGCACGCGTACGTATTCGCCATGAATCTTGAGCGTCGGTTCGTGTGCGGCGAGCGCGGCGCCGCGCGTGCCCGCGGCCTGATAGCCGACCAGCGCGATCGTATTGCGCGCATCGGGCGCGTAGCGGCTCAGATGATGCAACACGCGTCCGCCGGTCGCCATGCCGCTGCCGGCGATGACGACCATCGGACCCTGATGTTCGCCGATCGCCTTCGACTGATCGACCGTGCGGGTCATCGTGGCCGCATGGCCAAGCGCGTCGGCCTCGGACAGCGTCAGCCGGTGTTCGAGGACGTGGCGGCGATAGATGTCGGTGACGTCGGTCGCCATCGGGCTGTCGAGAAAGACGGGTACGTGCGCCATGCGGCCCGCTGCCTTGAGCCGCGCGATATAGTGCAGGACTTCCTGCGCGCGGCCGACGGTGAAGCAGGGCATCACGACGACTCCGCCGCGCGCGAACGTCTTGTCGAACAGCGCGGCCAGCTCGCTCTCCGGATCCGAATCGGGATGGAGCCGGTCGCCGTACGTCGATTCGACGACCAGATAGTCGGCGTAAACGGGCGGCAGCGGCGGCTGCATGATCGGATCGCGATAGCGGCCGAGGTCACCCGAAAACGCGAGCACCTTGCGATCCCAGTGCACGACGACGCTCGCCGCGCCCAGGATATGCCCGGCCGGTAGTAGACGACACGAGAGGCCGTCGGCGAGTGTCGTGCACTCGTCGAATGCGATCGGCATGAGCAGATGCAGCGCGCGCTGCGCGTCGTCGACCGTATAGAGCGGTTGCGCCGGGTGATGCTTCGAGTAACCGTGCCGGTTCGCGAAGTCGGCTTCTTCCTCCTGCAGGCGCGCACTGTCGCGCAGCATGATGTCGCATAGTTCGGCGGTGGCCGCTGTGCAATATACCGGCCCGCGATAGCCGTTGCGCGCGAGCACGGGCAGGTAGCCGCTATGGTCGATATGCGCATGCGTGAGCACGACGGCGTCCAGCGTGTCGGGCGCGAACGGCAACGGGCTCCAGTTGCGCAGCCGCAGATTCTTCGTTCCCTGAAACAGCCCGCAATCGATCAGGACGCGGCGCTTGCCGTACTCGAGCAGGTACTTCGAACCGGTGACGGTTTCCGTTGCACCGAGAAAAGTCAGTTTCATGAAGACCTCGCCGGAAGGGGGCTGTCGCGAGTCGGTCGGCCCGCGAACGGGCATGCGGCGGGACGGAACCGAATATCGTGCGTTCCGTGACGGCCGCGTCTGTCACGGGCGCTCGCCCGGCGCCGGATTGAGCAGCACGACGAACGAGAGGATGCTCGAAATCAACGTGGCGATCGAATATCTGAAGACACGTTCGTCGAACAGCATCCCGTGAACGATGCCGACCAGCGACGCAATCGCGAGGAACACGCTGAGCGTCGCGAGAGCGATTCGGTAATGGTTTCGGATCATGGCGGTCTCCCGGACGACACCGGTTGCGGTGCGCCGCGAAGCGTTCGCGCGGCGCGCGGCTTTTCCGGCGTCTTGCGTCATGATCGCGTGGTGCGGCGCCGGCGGATTGATCTGTATCAACGGACGAATCGACATGTCGCGACGTGCCGCGCGGACGGCCTACATCACGGCAAGCCGAACGCCGCTTGATCCTCGTCAAACTGGCGGCGCGCCGATGCGCGATGCTCGTTCCGGCATCGCGCGAAGCCGGCCGCACGAATCGCGGCCGCCGTGGCCGACAGGAGACCGACATGAAGTCCGACGCAGCACTCGAGCAGGAAGTCGAGCAGTCGCTGTTCTGGAACCCGGCGATCGACGCGCGCCGGATCGACGTAACCGTGCGCGACGGCGTCGTCACGTTGCGCGGCACGGTCGATAGCCGGGCGCAGAAACTCGAGGCGCAAAAGACGGCGCTGCATATTGCCGACGCACGGGTGCTGCTGCTCGAACTGCGTGTCGTTCCGCCGGAGAACGCGTGCGCGGATCGGGAACTCGCGATCGCGATCTCATTCGCGCTCGGCTGGCAGCAGGCGTTGCGCGGTCAGAAGATCCATGTCGAGGTCGATCACGGCTGCGTGACGCTCGACGGCGAAGTCGATCATCCATCGCAGCGCGATGCGGCCGAAGCGATGGTGAGCAGGATGATCGGCGTCGTAGACATAGCCGATCGCCTCCGCGTGCGGACCGACCGCACGGTGCCGGACGTCGGCGCACGGATTGCGGACGCGCTGGCGCGTCGCGCGCGGCGCGAATCGGCCGGCATCTCGGTCCAGGCGAACGATGGCGTCGTCACGTTGACGGGCACGGTGGCGTCGCCGGCGGAAAGACGCGCCGTATGCGGCGCAGCGGCGTCGGTCGCCGGCGTTCGCGAAGTCGTCGATCGCCTCAATCTGGCCTGACGCTTCGCCTGCAGTTCCTGCGGCCGCCCGGATCCGGGTTGCCGGCCGAGGACGGGCGCCTATCGTAGACGGACAGCGGCTGGACGGATGCCGCGTACGATGTGCTGCATTTCGAGCGGCCCGTCGTTTCGGATGATCGGCCGGCCGCCTGATTGCTGCGCATCAGGCGGGGTTTGCATTGACGAGGAGCAGTGGCGTGTTCGTGATTCGCGCGACGCGTTCCGCGACGCTGCCGAGCGCCCAGCCTGCGATTCCTCGCCGGCCGTGCGTGCCCATCACGGTCAGGTCGGCATGCCACTCGACGGCTTCGCGCACGATCGCGTGCGGGACGTCCGGCGCCGTCTGATCCGTTTGAGTGAGGTGTGAGTGTGCGTGCGCGCCGATGGCTACGAGCATTGCCGTGGCCTCGCGTAGCGCGGTGTCACCCTCTGCGTTCAATGCACGTTCGACCGTGTCGATCGGTACGAAGTCGCCGAGCGAGACGGCGCGATCGACGACATATAGGGCACGAAGTTCGGCGCCAGGCGTCGCGAACTGCAATCCGACGCGTAACGCGTCGAGTGCCGGACCACTTCCATCGACCGCGAACAGGATGCGGCGTGGCAGAGCGTCGGCATTCGGCACGAAGCCTTCGGGCACGATGAGCAGCGGGCAGCCGATACGAGCCGCAAGCGGGCCCGAGACCGCTCCCTCGATCCAGCGACGCACGCCATGATGCTGACGTGTGCCGACGATCGCGAGATCGGCTTGCCACGTCTGTGCGCGGTCGGTCAGTGCGTCGACGATATCGCCGCCGTGCGCTGAAAGGTCGACGACTTCGGTGCTCACGACGATGTCGGGGCGCCGCGTCATGGTGCGCTGGGCGCGCGACAGACAGTCGGCGGCGTCTTTCAGCAGTTCGTTTCGGGCGGCGTGAAGAAACGACATCGCGTGCGATCCGAGCGGTACGAGCGTGCGCGGATTTTCCGCGATGCTGACGAGGTGCACGAACGCGTTCGCGTGCAGCATGCGTTGGGCGTACGCAAGCGCGCGCTCGGAGGCGGCGGAAACGTCGATCGCGATCAGCACGCGCCGATGTGCGTAGTGAGCCTCGGTGGCGGAAGCACTGGCGCTCATGACTATCTCCGGTCGTCGCAGAGAGTCTGCGTACAGCCATTTTCGCGACGATGGCGCGCGGCAGATTGATCCCGGTCAACGGCGACGGCCGTCAGTATCGACATCGCGGCACGTTCGCTTCTGCCGATCGCGAACCATCGAAAAGGGCGCCGACCGGCTCGCTGTCCGGCTCGGGTATCGCACGGCGACGGCCGGATCCGCGTGACGATGCTTTCCGATCCGGCTGGCCGATAGGCCAGTGCGCCGAGTACGCGGAAAGCTCGACGCGGGCACGCCGCCCGCGATCGCGGTGACCGGCTGGCGCATTGCAGCCGGTATTGGCCGGCGCCGCAGCTAACGACGTCGAGCAAGCATGTCGTCGAAGACGGGCACGACGGCGAGTGTCACGAGGACAATGGCGAGCGGTACGCTCGACAGGAACCCGACATGGCGGAAGCCGACCGCGCCTGCCAGTCCCCCGACCAGGAACGACAGCAGCAGCGATCCAAGCAGAAGAAGTTTCTGCCGGTCTGCGCGAACGAGATCCCGCTGCGACGCTCCGACGTTCCAATAAATCAGCTTGCCGAGTTCGATGCCGATGTCGGTGACCAACCCGGTGACGTGTGTCGTACGTATCTCCGCCTTCGAGATCTTGGTAATCATCGCGTTTTGCAGGCCCATCACGTAACAGAGCAGGCAGACGGTGGCCGGTAGGAATAGCACGTGGTGCGTTTCGAGTCCCGATCCGAGGAGGCCGAACAGGAGAAGCAGCGTCGCTTCGAGAATCAGCGGCATCGCGTACTGGCTGCTTAGCTGCCGGCGGCGGCCCCAGTTGATGAGGATCGCCGACGTGGCGGCCCCGGCGAGGAAGGACAGCAATGAACTGAGGCCGGCCGCCACGACGCCGATGTCGCCCAGCGCGAGGTTATCGGCCATCGACGATACGATGCCGGACATGTGGGACGTGTATTGCCCGACAGCGAAGAATCCGCCGGCATTGGCCGCCCCCGCTACGAAGGCCAACGATCGCCCCAGACGGCGATTCGCGGCGTCGCTGCGATGGAGCGTGGTGAATGCGCGAAGATAGTTGATGGGCATGATTACCCCAAAAGCGGCGAGAGAGCTATCGGTCGCGGCCGACGTCGCTGATCGTAGCATGCGCGGCATGCCTGCCTGTCGTGCCGTCCCGGTTTCGTTAGACTCGGCGGCGGGAGCAGCGCCGATGACGGGCGCTCACGAGGACGAGGCCGCGCCGAGCAGGGCCTGAAGGCGTTGTGCGTCACCGGCGTAACTTTGTTCGAGCCCTTCGGCACCGAGCTCGATCATGAGGCAGCGCCACAGGTCGAATGCGCCGATGGCCGCGCCGAGATGCAGATCGGCCGCATGACTGCCGCGCGGACGTGCCGCGGCCGCCAACAGATGATGCTGTATCTCTCGTTCCGCGCAGGCCGTGACCTGGACATAGCTCAGACGATTTTCCATGACGACACGATTCCGACAGTGACCGGGCGAGACTTCGGCAACTCGATACTATGCGCGGCCATTATCCGCCGATGGGCGTGTCGCGGTATCGAAAGTCGTTGCGCGCGGCGAACCGAAGTGGAGGAAGCGGAGAGTCGAGCCCGAGGCTGGGAAACGCGACCGGCGGACGGGCGGGCAAATGGCGATTTTTGTGTCCCGCGCTTGCCCGCGCAGCGCCGTCGAGGCTGCGACAGGCCGAACGGGCATCGTCATGATGGGTTGCCGCGCGACTTCGGAAGTCGAGCATACGCCGCCAGCGCAGCTTCTCGCGAAGCCGCGAGGTCGATCATCGGCGCCGGATAGCCGCAGGCCGCGAGCGCGGCCGGATGCTTCCATGGCCGATGCAGCACGTCGGCCGGCAGCCCCGACAGCTCCGGGAGCCAGCGCTTGAGATACGCAGCGTCGGGATCGAACCTGGCGGCTTGCAGATACGGATTGAACACGCGGAAGTACGGTGCGGCATCGGCCCCGCAACCGGCGACCCATTGCCAACCGAGCGTGTTGTTCGCCAGATCCGCATCGACGAGCGTATCCCAGAACCATCGCGCGCCGTGCCGCCAGTGCTGACGCAGGTTCTTGGTCAGAAAGCTCGCGACCGCCATTCTCACGCGGTTGTGCATCCAGCCGGTCTGCCAGAGCTGCCGCATGCCGGCATCGACGAGCGGAATGCCCGTGCGCCCCTGCTGCCAACGCGCCAATTGCTCGCTGTCGTCAGGCGCCCACGTGAAGGTGTCGAAGCGTGCGTCGAAGTTGGCGTCGGTCGTGTGCGGGAAATGATAGATCAGATGATGCGCAAACTCGCGCCAGCCGAGTTCGCGCAGAAACGGCTCCAGGTCGGGCCGATCGCTGTCGCTCGTCCGCGCTACGCGCTCTTGCAGCGTTCGTAGAATCTGCGTCGGCGTGATCTCGCCGAAATGCAGGTGCGCAGAAAGCCGCGAGGTACCCATGCGAGCCGGCGCGTCGCGCGCGTCGCCGTATTCGGCCAGCGCTTCGTCGACGAACTGCTCCAGACGTTCCCACGCGCCTGCTTCGCCGGGGCGCCACGCCTCGGCCAGTCCCGCGTCCCATCGAATCGGCGGCAGCAGGCCGATCGTATCGATGGCGATCGAACCGTCCGCAGTCAGCCATCGGCGAGGCCGTGCGGCCGGTAGCGGATGACAGTCGGACAAGCTCGTGCGCAGCTTGCGCCAGAAAGGCGTGAAGACGCGATACGGCTGCCCGGCCTCGGTCGCGAGCGTCCAAGGTTCCTGCCAGAGCGCGCCGGGGTGGCTGTGTGCGGCGATGCCTTCAGCGCGCAGCGTCGTTTTCAGCGCCGTATCGCACGCGATGGCGGCCGGCTCGTACCGGCGCGTCCAGTGCACGGCCTGCGCCCCGACGGCACGTGCGAGCATCGGCACCGCGATCGTCGGGTCGCCCTCCATCACGTGCAATTGCCCGCCTTGCTGCCGCAGCGCGCGATCGAGCGACGTCAGACTGTGGTGGAGCCACCATCGGCTCGCCGCGCCCGGCGCCCACGCCGTGTCTTCATCCGGCGCGTGTACGTAGACGGGCAGCACGGCATCGTGCCGCGCGCATGCCGCCGACAACGCGGGATGGTCGGAAAGCCGCAGGTCGCGGCGAAAGAGCACGATGGCGACAGACATTGGAATCAATCCCGCATAAGGCTTGCCTCGCGCGCAAGCTGATCGGCCACTTCAGATGCGTCGGCGAGATGCGCTGACGATTTCCGCGTCTTACAGGTGTGCCATGACGAAGTGGCCTTCTCTGTTTCGGCCTTTAGGCATATGCAGCTCTTGATACGCGCTGTCGCGCGGACCGTTGCACGTCGACAACGCGCGTCCGCACCGTATCGAACCACCGCGCGACGCACCTACGGCCGCGCGGCGATTTCGTCGAGATGCCAGAGCAGGTCCGCCGGGTCGTCATAGACGCGCAGCGCACCGGCGTCTTGCAGTTCCTCGGTGCCATAGCCGCCCGAGCGCAGTCCCACGCCGAGCGCGCGACAGCGGCAGGCGGCGAGCATGTCCCAGATGCTGTCGCCGACGACGACCGTGTGCTCGATCGGCACGTTGAGCCGGCGCGCGGCTTCGACGAACAGATCGGGGTCGGGTTTCGCATACTTGACCTGGTCGCGCGTCACGACGACCGCCTTCGTCGCGTCGACGCCGAGCGCGTCGAGGTTGACGCTCGCCGTCTCCATCCGGCCGCTGGTCGCGATCGCCCAGCGGATGCCGGCGGCGGAAAGCGAGCTCAGCAGTTCGGTCGCGCCGGGCAGCGGGCGGACCTGTGCGCGCAGCCGCTGGTAGGCGGCCGCATGCAGGCGTGCGGGCCGCTCGATGCGGTCGGTGTCGATGTTTTCCGATGTTTCGCGCAGCAGCTGGTTCAGAAAAAGGCCGCCGCTCATGCCGATTTTCCGGTGGATGCGCCACACGGACAGCTCGAGACCTTCGGCATCCAGCGCTTCCTTCCACGCGAGCACGTGCTGATAGACGCTGTCGACCAGCGTACCGTCGAGATCGAACAGAAATGACGTTTCGATGCGCATCTGAATCTCCCTGTTTCGGTTTCGCGCAAGCAAGCCGCGAATGATGGGCCAGATGCGATTGTAGCGGCGCGTTGCGCGGTCGGCCGTGGCCGCCCGCCGCCGCTCGAGGCGCGGCGTCTTCATGCCGGGCGATTGTCGTCGGCGTGGGGCTGGCGAGCGCGACGGCACACGCGGCGAATGCATCGTTCGATTGCGGGACGACCGCGGGCGACCAACCAGTGTAGGCGATCGAGGCGGCGCTGCGTAGCCGCGAGATGCAGAACATTATGTTCTCGTGTCACGAACGTCGAAACGCGGTTCGATACGCTAGACTTTTCCAGGACGGGCGTGCCGCCAGGCCAGCAACACGCGGTGCCCTGCCGGCGCTCCGATGGCCGCGCGGGTCGGCCGTCCGGTCCGGTGTAACCGACAAGTTGTGCGTACATCTGCAGGCGCACGGCATACGAGGAAGTTCGCACCGATTCATTCGGATCGCGAATCAATAGAGAAAACCGTTCATGGCCGGAAAGCGTTTTTATGTCACGGGGCTGTTGATAGTCGCGCATGTACCGATCGCGTGCGCGCAGAGCAGCGTCACGTTGTTTGGTGCCCTCGACGTAGGACTCAGTTACGTCAGTAATGAGCGCGGCCACGCCGCCGCGAAGTTCGACGACGGAATCTTCACGCCGAGTCTGCTCGGCTTGCGCGGCAGCGAAGACATCGGCGGCGGCACGCGCGTGATATTCCAGCTCGTGAGCCAGCTTTCGCCGGGCACCGGCGCGACGATCGGAAACGGCCTGTTCGCGAGGACAGCGTACGTGGGCGTACAGAACGATCGTCTGGGCACGGTTACCTTCGGCAATCAGTACGAGTTCATGGCGGAAACGCTGTTTTTCAGCGGTACCGACGCGGCCGCCGATGTCGCCGGGCTGTACAACCTGCGTAACGGCCCGTTCAGCAAGCTCGCGTTGCCCGGCAATCCGACCGGTGCGTTCGACTGGGACCGCATGGCCGGCAGCCAGCGCATCGCCAATTCGGTGAAGTACGTAAGCCCGGTCTTTCACGGATTGAAGGCGAGCGTGCTTTACGGGTTCGGCGGCGTACCGGGCTCCATCGGCGCCGGCAATGCGGTGAGCGCGAGCGTCGATTACGAGGTCGGCCCGTTCGGGGCGGCCGCCGCCTACACGACCCAGAAGTACGAACCGCGGCCCGGATTCGCCGCCACAAGCGTGCGCAATTGGGGCGCGGGCGCGCATTATCGAATCGGTCCCGCCAGGCTGAGCGCGCTGGTGACGACGGTGCGCAACGCGGCATCCGGCGGCTCGATCTGGATGACGGAATGGGGCGGCACGTGGCAGTTTGCCGGTCCGCTCCTGATCGGCGCCGATTACATGTACATGAAGGGCAACGCAGCGCTCGACCACAACCACGCGCATCAGGTCACCGCGACCGTGCAGTACGCACTGTCGAAGCGCACGATGGTGTACGCGAGCACGGCGTGGCAGCACGCAAGCAACGGTGCGCAGGCGCGCATCAACGGCGTCATGGAGCCGGACGGCGCATCGTCCGGTGCGAATCAGGGCATCGGACGAATCGGTGTTCATACGGTGTTCTAGCGAGGTACGCACCGCGGCGGGTAACGGATGGGCGGTAACGCACGAATGACACACTCGCAGCGGACGGCCAGCCGTAGCGAAAACCCAATGGAGGAGCAACGATGCAGGGACTTCCCGATCTCGAAGCATGGGCGATTTTCGCGCGCGTGCTCGAAACGGGCTCGTTCGCCCGCGCGGCGGAAGCGCTCGATCTGTCACAGCCGACCGTGTCGAAGGCGATCTCCCGGCTCGAGCGTCGGCTCGGCACGACGCTGCTGTATCGAAACTCGCGTCAGGTATCGCTGACGCCTGCCGGCGAACTTGCCCGCTCGCGCGCAATGCGCATTCTCAGCGAAGCGGCGGCGGCCGAGAACGAGGCGTCGTCGCATGCGACGGAACTGCGCGGCCCGGTGCGTGTCGCCGCGCCGATGTCGTTCGCGAGCCGCTATATTGCCCCGTTGCTTCCCGCGTTTATCGAACGCTATCCGGACGTGGAAATCGACCTGTCCGTCACCGACCGGACCGTCGATGTCGTCGCAGGCGGATTCGACCTGGCGGTGCTCATCGCGGAACTCGGCGATTCGTCGTTGCGTATGCGTGGGCTCCATGCGGTGCATTTCGCGCTGGTGGCGTCGCCCGGCTATCTGAAGCGGCGCGGCCGGCCGATGCATCCGCGCGATCTCGCCCGCCATGCATGTCTGGTCTACACCGGCTGGGCGGCGCCCGAACCGTGGCAATTCCGCCATGCGGATGGAACGACGTTCGCGGTCGGCACGCGCGGCAGCGTTCGCAGCAACAGCGCCGACGTCGTCATGCCGGCGTTGCTGGCGGGTCGAGGTATCGCGTTGCAACCGGAGTTTGTCGTTGCGGACGCATTGAAGCGAGGCGATCTGGTCACCGTGATGTCGGACTGGCACGTCGATCCGGTCGGCGTGAAGCTCGTGATGCCGCCGAACACGCTGCGTCCGGTGCGCGTGACCGCATTCGTCGACTATCTGGTGGAGCAATTGTCCGATGCGCCGTGGGCGCCGGCCGCCCGCGGCGAACCGTCGGATACCGTCGAAGAAACGGAATCGCTGCATTGCCCGGCGCCGAGTTGTTGACCGTGCGATAACACGCGATGATCAGGTGCGCACGAGTAGTTCGCGCGCGTGTCGACGAGCGTCGACGACATCGGCGCGTGCATGAAGCGGGCGAGGTTGTCCGGCCGAATGAGTCGCGGCAACCCCACGCAAACAGACAGGAGTCCGACCGATGAAACGACTATGCGGACCCGGTTCACGTCGACGTGATCGCCGCGCCGGGGCGACCGACGTTTCCATGCTCGTCTGACCGAAGGTCGAATCGATTGCGTCGTTCGTGGCGAGCGACGTACGTTGCGCGCAGTTCGATACACGCCGCTGTTCGGTACTGGTCCCCATCCACGATCTCACAAGAGAGGGAAAAATGAAAAAGACGCTCAACAGGAAAGGCATTCGGTGGCATGCCTGCCGGCCGGGACGGCGCTCGGCGATCGCGGTCGCCGCGCTGCTGGCGGGAACCGTCGCGGCCGGCACGGCTGCCCTCGCGCAAACCGCGACCGACTGGCCGATGGCGGGCCGAAGCGCCCACAACACACGCAGCGCGTCGGACGAGCGCGCGATCGGCGTCGACAGCGTCGCAAAGCTCGCGCCGCGATGGTCGGTGGATACCGACGGCAACGTGTCGGCAACGCCGACGGTCGTGGACGGCGTCGTCTATGTTCCCGACTTCGGCGGCACGCTCTGGGCGGTCGATGCGGCGAGCGGGCAGGTGAAGTGGCGCAAGAAGGTCAGCGAGTACAGCGGCGTCCCGAACGACGCGTCGCGCACGAGTCCCGCGTACTGGAAGGGTACGCTGGTGATCGGTCAGGGCACACAGGTCACCAACAATCCGTCGGGCGCGTACATGTTGGGCATCAAGGCCGAAGACGGCTCGCCGCTGTGGCGCACGCAGGTCGAAGCGGATCCGTCGGCGGTGATCACGAGCTCGCCTGTCATCGACGACGGCATCGTCTACGTCGGCGTGTCGTCGCGGGCTGAGGCGCTCAAGGACGTGCCGAAGTATCGCGGCAGCGTCGTCGCACTGAATGCGATGACCGGCAAGCTGCTCTGGAAGACCTACATGGTGCCGGTCGGCTATACGGGCGGCTCGGTGTGGGGCAACACGCCCGTCGTCGATCGCGAGACCGGTCTGGTCTACGTGACCACGGGCAACAACTTCACCGTGCCGCCGGGCGTGTGCCGGTATCCGACGCAGACGAAATGCAAGCCGGGGGCGCGCGACAATTACATCGACAGTTTCGTCGCGCTCAATCTGAAGACCGGCAAGATCGCGTGGGCGACGCGCACATTGCCCGCCGACATGTCGACGAACTTCGATCACGATGACGGCCCCGACTACGACTTCGGCTCGGGCCCGAACCTGTTCACGACGACCATCGGCGGACGCAAGCGCACGCTGCTCGGCGCGGGCCAGAAGAGCGGCGTCTACTGGGCGCTCGAGCCGAAGACCGGCAAGGTGGTGTGGCAGACGCAGGTCGGGCCGGGCAGTCTGCTCGGCGGTATGCTGTGGGGAACGGCAGCCGACGGCAAGCGGATCTACGTATCGATCGGCAACCTGAATCACGAATCGATTGCGGTGACCGGGCCGCAGGGCACGACGACGACCACGGGCGGCATCTGGGCCGCCGTCGACGCGTCGACGGGCAAGGTGCTGTGGCGCACCGCCGATCCGCAGCAGGCAATGGATACGGTTGCGATGACCGAGGCGAACGGCGTCGTCTATGCGGGCTCGCTCGCCGGAACCGGCGCGAACATGTACGCGCTCGACGCGGCCACCGGCGAGATCAAGTGGAAGTTCGAGAGCGGGGGGGCGGTCGTGTCGGGCGCGGCGGTCGTCGACGGGTCGGTGTACTGGGGCAGCGGCTATCACACGAAGGTGCTCGGCCTGCCGTACGCAGGCGACAACAAGAAGCTGTATGCATTTGCGATTCCGAAGCAGTAGGCACGAGGGGGCGCCGGCATTCGATCGTTTCGTCGCATGACGATCGCGTGCCGCGCCAGCAGAGCGAAGCCCGGACATCGTCGGATGTCCGGGCTTATTCGTTTCGGGGAACGCCCGCGCGCAGTGCGCGGGCGCGGGGCGGCTTTGTGCGGAGCGACACGCGCGTGTCGGGGCGGCAGAGCGGCCGGGCAGCCGCGGCCGATGCGGCGCTCCAGCGGAAGCGGACGGTCAGGCGAGGCGGGATAACTTGAAGACTTCCGCGCGCTCGACATTTTTCACACCGTTCGCATGGAAATTCAGAATGTGCTCGCCTTGCGTGTGATGCTTTTCGCGCAGCGCCGGATTCGCCCAGTGTTCGACGAAAACGAAGCGGCGCGGATCTTCGCTGTCGACGTGCACCTCGTAGCGAAGATTGCCTTCTTCCTGCTGCGACGGCGCAGCCAGTGCGATCAAATCTTCGCGCAACTGCGCTTCCTGTCCTTCTTTCGCGTACAGCACGGCGACGATATGGAGGTCGTTCATGGTCTGCTCCGGTAATAGGCGGTAGGTCCGGTTAGGTGGTCAAATTATAGTGGGCGGCTCCGGCGCAATGCGCGAACACTGCGTTTCAAATCCGGAAACACCCGTGCAGCCCCGTGTATCCGTCATCACTTCGGCAGCGCACGCGAATTGCGCGCATTGCGAAAGATCAGTTGCGTCATCGGTTGCAGCGGCGCGAGCGCCGCTTCGCGTGCGTGCACGACGATTTCATGATCAGGGGACTTGCCGCACACCGGATCGGCGACGCTTGCGTCGCCCGTCATCATGTACGCCTGGCAGCGGCATCCGCCGAAATCCTTCTTCTTCTCGTCGCACGAGCGGCAAGGCTCGGGCATCCACGCGTCGCCGCGATAGCGGTTGAAGCCGAACGAGTCGTACCAGATGTGCCGGAGGTCGTGATCGCGCACGTTCGGAAACGCGATCGGCAACTGCCGCGCGCCGTGGCACGGCAGTGCCGTGCCGTCGGGCGTCACGATCAGGAACAGGCTGCCCCAGCCGCTCATGCAAGGCTTGGGCCGTTCCTCATAGTAGTCGGGCGTGACGAAGATCAGCTTGCACGGGTTGTTCGCGGCCGCGAGTATCGCGCGGTATTCATTCGTGATGCGTTCCGCGCGCGCGAGCTGCGCGCGTGTCGGCAGCAGCGCCGCGCGGTTCAGATACGCCCAGCCGTAGTACTGGCAGGTCGCGAGTTCGACATAATCCGCATCAAGCGCGATGCATAGCTCGATGATGCGGTCGATATCGTCGATGTTGTGCCGATGTGTGACGAAGTTCAGCACCATCGGATAGCCGCGTGCCTTTACCGCACGCGCCATCGCGAGCTTCTGCGCGAACGCCTTTTTCGAGCCGGCCAGCATGTCGTTGACGGTCGCGTCGCTCGCCTGGAAGCTGATCTGGATATGGTCGAGGCCGGCGCGGCGAAACGCGTCGATCTTGTCCTCGGTCAGCCCGATGCCGGACGTGATGAGGTTCGTGTAGTAGCCGAGGCGGCGTGCCTCGCCGAGCAGCGCAGCGAGATCCGGCCGAACCAGCGGTTCGCCGCCGGAGAAGCCGATCTGAACGGCGCCCATTTGCCGTGCCTGCGCCATGACTTCGAACCACTGCCCGGTGTCGAGCTCGTCGCCGTGACGCGCGAAATCGAGAGGATTCGAACAGTACGGGCATTGCAGCGGACAGCGATACGTGAGTTCCGCGAGCAGCCACAGCGGCAGTCCGACAGCCGGCCGGGCCGCGTCGAGCGGCGTCGCGTCACGCGAGTTCGATCCAGTGTTCGGCACAGGCGGTCTCCATGAAAGCGTCGACGTCGCCGCCGAGTTCGGGCACGTCGGGGAACTGTCGTTCGAGGTGTGCGACGATGTCGGCAACCGTGCGCGCGCCGTCGATCAGCGCGCTGATCGCGCTCGCGCTTTCGTTGAAACGGATCATGCCTTCGGGATACAGCAGCACGTGCACATTCTGCGCCGGCTCGAACTGAAAGCGAAAGCCCGGACGCCAGTGCGGCACGCAATTCCTGTCGAGGCTCATAACGCGATTCCCTTGTGCCAGACGGGCCGGTCGGTGACGGTGTGATAGGGCGGCCGATGCAGTTCGTAAGCCATCGACATCGCATCGAGCATCGTCCACAGCACATCGAGCTTGAACTGCAGGATGTCGAGCATCCGCCGCTGGCCTTCATAGGTCGTGTAGTGTCGCAGCGTGATGTCGAGCCCGTGCGCGACGTCGCGTCGCGCTTCGGCGACGCGCGTGCGGAAATACGCGTAGCCGTCCGGATCGATCCAGGGATAGTGGCGCGGCCACGTATCGAGGCGTGACTGATGGATCTGCGGCGCGAACAACTCGGTCAGCGAACTGCTCGCCGCTTCCTGCCAGCTCGCGCGGCGCGCGAAATTCACGTACGCATCGACGGCGAAGCGCACACCGGGCAGCACGCGTGTCTGCGATCGGAGTTCGTCGGGGTCGAGCCCGACTGCCTGTCCGAGCCGCAGCCATGCTTCGATCCCGCCTTCTTCGCCGGTTGCGCCGTCATGGTCAATCAGGCGTTGAACCCAATGTCGGCGTACTTCGCGGTCCGGGCAGTTCGCGAGAATCGCCGCATCCTTCATCGGGATGTTCACCTGATAGTAGAAGCGGTTCGCGACCCAGCCCTGGATCTGTTCGCGCGTCGCGCGGCCTTCGGCCATTGCGACGTGATACGGATGGTGAACGTGATAGAAGGCGCCCTTCGCACGCAGCGCTTGTTCGAACTCGGCCGGAGTGAGAGCGGGTCGGCTCATCGACGGTTCCATGAGAGTGTGGGGTGGAGAACCGACGCGGCGTCGCACCATCGATGCGTGCGCTCATGCGCCCCGTCGGCGTGGCGGCGCAACCCTGACGTTCGTCTATAGCACGATGTCCATTCCATCGAAAGCGACTTCGATGTCGCGCTGCCGCAATGTCGCGCGTTCGGCTGAGCGTTCGTCGAGAATCGGATTCGTGTTGTTGATGTGGATCAGCACCTTGCGCGGCCGCGGCAGCCGCGCGAGCATGTCGAGCATGCCGCTCGGCCCGTTCAGCGCGAGATGGCCCATTTCGCGGCCGGTGCGGGTGCCGACGCCGCGTCGTCGCATTTCGTCGTCGTCCCACAGCGTGCCGTCCACGAGCACGCAGTCCGCGTCGTTCATGCGTTGCAGCAGCGTGTCGTCGACTTCGCCGAGCCCCGGTGCATAAAACAGCGTGCCGCCGGTGCGGCGGTCCTCGACGAGCAGCCCGATGTTGTCGCCGGGGTGCGGATCGAAACGGTGCGGCGAGTAGGGCGGCGCGGCGCTGCGCAACGGCAGCGGCGTGAAGCGCAGGGCGGGACATGCGGGCACGGTGAAGCGGCCGTCGAGCGCGATCCGGTTCCATATGAGGCCACCGTTCCAGTGCTCGAGCATGTCGAACAGCGGAAAGCCGGTGGTCAGATCCTGATGGACCATGTCGGTGCACCACAGCTGCAGCGGACAGCCTTCGCGCAGGCTGAGCAGCCCGGCGGTATGGTCGATCTGGCTGTCCATCAGCACGATGGCACCGATGCCGGTGTCGCGCAGCGCACGGGCGGGTTGCAGCGAAGGAAAGCGCTGCAACTGCGCGCGAATGTCGGGCGACGCGTTGCACAGGATCCAGTTCGTGCCGTCGTCGGACAGCGCGAGCGACGACTGCGTTCGTGCGCGCGCGTGGATCGTGCCCGCCCGAAACCCCGCGCAATTCGCGCAGTTGCAGTTCCATTGCGGAAAGCCGCCGCCCGCGGCCGAACCGAGGATATGGATGCGCATGTCGATCCGCCGTGAGGACGCATGCGGCGCCAAGAAAAAGCCTCGGCGGACCGAGGCTTGCTGTTCGGCGCCGCGTTGCGGAATCAGCGATTCGACACGTACATCGTGATTTCGAAACCGAGACGCAGATCCGTGTAGGCAGGTTTGGTCCACATGGTAGAAAGCTCCTTTGCAATGACGATTGACGACGAGGCGCGCCCGCGATCCACCGCTGCAGCGCGTGCCGCGCCAGCACGGCGCCCGCGGCGATTTCACCGCGCCATCACGTTCGTGCGTCGGGGCCGGTACCCGATCCTGTCGGCACGCTCATATCGTACGCGAACGGGAGGTGCGAGCAAGGCAATCCTGGAATGGATGGCGTTCCCGATTTTCGATCATGTCCGACCGGCGCGCGAATTGACGAGGACGGCTTGGCCACGCGAACGAGGCATGACGATTGCCCGCGCGCTCGGGAAATCCGCAGTGATTTGTCGCACGAATGCGTACGCGGGCGTCGGCCCGTCCGGCAGCCGCCGCCCGCCACGGCGCGGGCGCGTGCTCAGCCCCCTTGCAGGCGAATATCGCGCGACGATGCACCGACATATACCGTCGCGCCCGGCACGTACCGCCAGCCGTTACGCGCCGTGTCCCACACGCTCTGCATCCGCGGCGACACGGTGATGCGAACGTGCCGCGCCTCACCCGGATTCAGCCGGATCTTCTCCCAGCCGACCAGCCGTTTCGGCGGTTCGTCCTTGTACGGCACGCCGAGATACACCTGCGGCGTTTCGGCGCCGGCGACACGCCCGTCGTTGCGCACCGTGAACGCGACGTTCAGCGAACCGTCACGCTGCTTCGTCACCGAGAGCCCCGAATACGCGAAGTGCGTATAAGACAGCCCGTAGCCGAATTCGAACATCGGCTTGATGTTGTGCGCGTCGTACCAGCGATAGCCCATGTTCAGCTTCTCCGCGTAGACGGGATCGCTCTCGAACGCGCCGTTTTGCCCCCAGGTCGGCGTGTCCTGATCGCGCGCCGGGAACGTGACGGGCAGCTTGCCGGACGGATTGACCGCGCCGAACAGCACGTTCGCGATCGCCTTGCCGCCGCCTTCGCCCGGATACCATGCCTCGACGATCGCCGACACGCGATCCTTCCACGGCATCAGCACCGGATTGCCGCTCTGCACGACGACGATCGTGTGCGGATTCGCACGCGCGACCGCTTCGACGAGCGCGTCCTGATTCGACGGATTCGCGAGGCTCAGGCTTTGCAGATCGCCGAAGTCTTCGCCGGCCGGCTGCGCGACGACGACGATCGCAACGTCCGAGCGCGCAGCGAGCGCCGCGGCCTGGTCGATTTCCTGCTGCGTATACGCGCGGAACGGCGATTGCTGATCGCTGTTGCCGGCGAACGTGACCTGCGCGGCAGGCGCGAGCGCGCGAATGGCCGCGACGATCGGCACATCGACCTTCAGCCAGGGATTGCGCCACCAGTTGCAGCCGGTCGACGTGCCGAACGCGAGGCCGCCGCAACCGGCGAACGAACCGGTGACGGGATCGCGCGTATTGCCCGAGCCGCCGCCGGACATCACGGCAGCATCGGCGTGTCCGCCGATCACCGCGATGCGCGACAGCGACGACGCGACGAGCGGCAGCTGGTTGCCGTCGTTCTTCAGCAGCACGATCGACTGCTCGGCGACGGATTGCGCGAAGCGGTTCGCGGCGGCGAAGTCGATCGAGCCGCCGGCTTTCGCCGGGTCGTCCATCACGCCGACGCGGATCATCACCGCGAGCTTGCGGCGCACCATGTCGTCGAGGCGCGCGGTCGATACCGATCCGTTCGCGATCGCCTGCTTGACCGCGGCCGGCGTCAGATACACGCTCGGGCCGACGTCCTCTTCCTCGTCGAGCCCCGCATTGATCGCGGCGGCCGTGCTATGCGTCGCGCCCCAGTCGGACTGCACCTGCCCTTCGAAGCCCCATTCGTTCTTCAGCACGTCGTTGAGCAAATGGTTGTTCTCGCAAGCATAGGTGCCATTCAGCCGGTTGTAGCTGCACATCACGCTGCCGGGCCGCCCGCGCTTCGCCGCGATCTCGAACGGCAGCAGATAGAGCTCGCGCAGCGTGCGCTCGTCGATCTGGCTGTTGCCGCCCATCCGGCCATGCTCCTGCTCGTTGCCGGCGTAGTGCTTGATGGTCGCGATGACCTTCTGACGCTGTGTCGCGAGCGTGCGCTCGGCGAGCAGGTCGCCCGCGAGCAGCGGATCCTCGCCGAGATACTCGAACAGGCGGCCGCCGCGCGGCTCGCGCGCGAGGTTCGTGCCGCCGCCGAGGCCCATGCCGAACCCTTGCGCGCGCAACTGAATCGCAACCTGCTTGCCGTAGTCGTACGAGAGACGGCGATCCCAGCTCGCGGCCACCGCGATCGTCGCGGGGAACGTCGTGCTGGCCTGCGACGTGCTGCCGGAACCGGTCGCCGAGTCGACCATGTTGAGATCGGGGATGCCGAGCCGCGGCACGCCCTGGATGTAGCCGGCGCCGCCGCCCGGCACCTTCGACATTTCGTACTGGGAATGGATGAACTGCAGTTTCTCGTCGAGCGTCATCTTGCGCACGAGCAGATCGGCACGCCGCTGCGCGGCGCTCGACGCGAAGGCATCGGCGGCATCGGCCGCAGACGAAAAATCGTTCGTGCCCGCATGGACACCGGTGCAGAGGGCCGCCGCCAAGAGGGCGGCCGGCCAGAGTTTGTCCCGCATGTTGCTCTCCATGATCGTATTGCGTGTTGTTCGGATGTATCTGGAGCTGCGCGCGTCCGGTGGATTCGCACCGAACGCATTCGGCTGGCGATGCGGGGTGAGGCGGGGCGGCATGCCAGCAGGCGGGGAATCGCGACGGCCGGATCGGCGCGTCCGACGTGCGTCGACGAGCGTGTGCAAGCCGCACGACGCCGCGCAAGCGGATGTAGCGATTCTCTGCAGCGCCTAATAGTAGGAATGTAGTTTGACTACAGCATCGGTGTTTCTACCGATACATCCGATCTTTGTTCCAGCGCGTTGCCGCACGGGTGAAAAACCGGTCATCGTTCCCGATTGCGGCTGTGCAGCGGAGTAAGAAGTGCCGGTGAAAACGCGGCTCGACGAGCGGTGCGCAATGCATGCTACGCACGATGGAGAAGGGCGGAGGACCGCGATGTCGTGACGATCGCGACACCGGGACGACGATGCGTTTGCGCCACGCAGATGCAGCGATGCGCGACGATGCGCCACGGGGCACGGGTGCGAAGGGCCGGCATCGCCATGCCGGCCCTTCGGATAAGAACGATTACTTGGTGACGAGCGCGCCGGTGAGCCCTGCGCTGATCGCCGGGATCAGCAGATTCAGCACGCGGCTTGCGCGGACGAGCCCGGTGTTGTCGACATAGACGACGTCCTTCGACGCGAGCGGGAACTGGTTCGCGAGCAGCATCGACACGGGCGACTTCAGGTCGAGGTGATAGATGACGGGCACGTTGTCGGCCTGCTTGCGCAGCACGAACACCTGCTTCGCATCGGACGTCTGCTGGTTGAGCTGACCGGCCTCGGACAGCGCTTCGCTCAGCGTGAGCGTGCCGTCGCGTTGCGGCGGCACCGAGGCCGGCTTGTTGACTTCGCCCATCACGAAGACGGGATTGTCTTCGCGCGCGGCGACGTGCAACAGGTCGCCCGGCTGCAGCATGATCGTGGCCGGGTTCACGCCCGATTTCATCAGTTGTGCGACGTTCACGGGATAGGCCGTGCCGTTGCGCGTGATGGTCACGCGGCTCTGGTCGGCGGTCGGCGCAAAGCCGCCTGCGCGGTTGACCGCTTCGACGAGCGTCATCGGAATGTCGTTGATCGTCTGCGAGCCGGGCGCGCGTACCTCGCCGTCGACGTAGACCTGACCGGCGCGGAACGACGCGACGCGCACCGTGACCTGCGGTTTCACGAAGACCTTCTTCAGCTCGGCTTCGATCTCCTGCTGGACTTGCGACGGTGTCTTACCGGCCGCGCGAATCGGGCGCGTGATGTACGGGAACTGCACGCTGCCGTCGCTTTCGATCACGAAGCCCGGTGCCGCGTCGGCAGACCGCGTGTTCTGCATCGGCTGGCCCGCGGCGGCCGCGAATTCGGGGTGATTCCACACGGTGATCTGCAGCACGTCGCCCGGACCGAGCTTGTAGCCGCTGGATCTGCCGAACAGGTCGGCAGGAACCGGTGCGGCGGTCACGCTTTTCTGTTCCGCGCGAATCTGATTGACGAGCGCGAGATCGATCTGCTTGACCGGCACCTTCATGTCGCTCGTCACGTCGCCGTTGTCGGACGTGGTGACCGGCAAGGCGGGCGGATCGGCCATGTGCTGGCCTGGCGCAATCCCGCACGCGGACAGCAGCGCACAAATGGCGACGGAGAACGCGGCGCACGCGCGACGCACCGCAGGGCGGTTGTTGATCGGCACGGACGTGTCGAATGGCTGGTGGCTGTTCATGTCGTTATTCAGCATCGTTAAACAAAAATATTTATGTGAAGAACGGGCAGGTTCGCAGCCTTCGGGGCGACCGCGTACCGGCTTCGCCACCGCTGGCTCGCGCGATCCCGGCGCGTCGCGGCCCGCGGCCACTCCACTACGCACACCCGTTGCGCTTATGCCGATCGACGTTGCCGGCCGAAGCGCGCGTCGAATTCACGCTCGCGTTCTCGTCGATATTCCGCGTCCGTTCGATGGGCCTTGATCGTTGCCGATCGACGGTTTCGCCATGACAGCTCGTGCGTCATGCAACGGTGCGCTAAACGTAGCACGAGATGGATCGGCAAACCCAGTGCTTCGCGTCATCGCTGCTTCTTAATGTAAGGCATCGCACTTAGCATGCCGCCCGTTTATCGCATAGTGGGCTCGGCAAACAGAATCAATTGTCCTGGGGTCAATCATTCGGTGGCGTGCGCATCCAACTACGTCACTGAATGCAGGGCGGGTGCCGGAGCGAAAGGTGCGGCACGAGTGGCGCGACATGCGTGACCAAACGCACGCACTGCAGCGATGAACCTGTCAGGGTGGCACTTTTGGAGCATACGCATGGCACTGGATAGACCTTCATCGAACGGGTATCGAGACGGGTCGGCAACTGTTTCTCGCGATACGTTCAAGTTGACGATGAGCGAATCGCTGCGGAACGTGCTCGATCATCGCCGTCTCTTTCTCGCCGTTTTCCTCGGCTGCCTGTTGTTGGCGACGATCTACGCGATCACGGCAACACCGGTCTATTCGGTCGACACGCTGATCAAGGTCGAGGAAAACAAACACAGCGCGCTCGGCTCGCTTTCCGAGATTTCCAACGCACTCGATATTCAAAGTTCGAGCGTCGTGGGCGAAATCGATATTGCACGTTCGCGCACCGTCGTCACGCGCGCGATGGACGAGACGCTCGCACAAGTCGACGTGTCGGTCCGCAATCCGATTCCGCTGATCGGCGGCTTCGTCGCATCGCTTCTGCGCAAGGACCGCAACGGTCTCGTCGTGCCGCTGTTCAATACGCCGTTCTGGGCGTGGGGTGGCGAACGCGTCGAGTTCCGGAAATTCGACATTCCCGATGCGCAGATCGGCAAGAAGCTCGAGCTCGACTATCTGCCCGGCAACCGCTTCGTGCTGAGGGACAGCCACGGCGACGAAGTGCTGCGCGGCGTGGTCGGCAAGCCGACCGTCGCGAACGGTTACAACGTCGAGGTGGCGCGGATCGTCGCGCGCCCCGGCACCGAGTTTCGCGTACGCCGCGAGTCGACGCAGGTGCGGCTCGATTCGATCCTGACGAAACTGAGCGGCGCGGAGACGAAGCGTCAATCGGGCATCATGCAGCTGAGCTTCGAGGATCACGATCCGGTGTATGCCGCACGGCTGCTCAACGCGATTGCGGCCGCGTATCTCGACGCGAACGCGCGGCGCCGCGCCGAAGACGCCGAGCGCAGCCTGGCGTTCCTCGATCGGCAGTTGCCGGTCGTGAAGGCGCGCCTCGAGCAGGCCGAGGAAGCGCTGAACACGTTCCGCAACGCGCAGGGATCGATCGATCCGCAGGGCGACGTGAAGCTGCTGATCGATCAACTGTCTCTCGTCGACAAGGCGCGGCTCGAAGCGAAGCTCGAGTATCAGGATCTGTCGTCGAAGTACGTCGCGGGACAACCGGAGCTCGCCGCGGTCGCGAGCAAGCTGAAGACGCTCGATCAGCAGTCGGCCGACCTGAAGAACAAGGTCGCGCACCTGCCGTCGCAACAGCAGACGTATTTGCGTCTCGCTCGCGAAGTCGAGGTCAACAGCCAGCTCTACGTCGGCCTGCTGAACAACTCGCAGCAGCTGCAGATCGCGAAGGCCGGCACGGTCGGCAATGCGTCGATCATCGACAAGGCCGATGTCAGCGACAAGCCGATCCGGCCGAAGCGCGTGCTCGTGATCGCACTGGGCGCCGCGTTGGGGCTGATTCTCGGTCTCGCCGCGACGCAGGCCAGCGCGTTGTTCTCGCGACGCGTCCGCGACCCGAAGCATCTGGAAGCGGTGGTCAGCGTGCCGATGCTCGGCGTGCTGCCTGCCGCGCCGCGTGCGCTGCAGGCTAGCGCAGGCGATCGGCCGCCGTTCGTCGTGGCGCGCGAACATCGCGATACGCCGCTCGGCGAAGCGCTGGAAAATCTCGCGCTGCTGCTCCACTACCGGTTGACTGCGCAGCACGAAAACTCGAAGGCGGTGCTGATGACGTCGCCGGAACCGGGGCAGGGCACGTCGATGATCGCGGCCAATCTCGCCTACCTGTTCGCGGAGAGCGGCTTCAAGACGCTGCTGCTGCGCGCCGATGCGGGCGACGTCGGCACCGGGCGCACGTTGCCGATGAAGTACGAGAAGGGCCTCTCGGATCTGCTGAAAGGCACGCTCGAACTGAAGCGCGCGATCTCCCCGATCAACGATCACCTCGACGTGCTGTCGGCAGGCAAGGGTGTCGAGCCGCTGCGTAACCTGTTCCGTACGGAGCGGCTCGAGGCACTGATCGCGTCGCTGCGCGACGAATACGACATGATCGTCGTCGATGCACCGTCCGCGCGTGCCGTCGCGAACGTCGCGATGTTGTCGCGGTTCGTCGACGTCACGTTGATGACGGCCCGGCAGGGTGCGGTCACCTACGTCGCCGTCGCGGAAGCGGTCGAGAACCTGAGCAAGGTCGGTGCGCAAGTCGACGGTCTCGTGTTCAACGGCTTCGAATCGCCGTCGCTGAGTCGCGACGCCTACGCGAGCGCGCATCGATCGACGAAGGACAGCCCGCCGCGCGAGGATGCCGGCGAAGCCGTCCCGGGCACGCTGCTGGCACGAACCGGCAGCGATTGAGAACAGCGCCGCTCGGCATGTGCCGGGCGGCGTATGACATGAGCAGCCGGGGCCTCGTCGCGCACCTGCACGGTGTCGACGCAGACGCCGCCGCAGGCGGCGGCGCCCGGCTGCAGGGTGCACCGGCTCGCACGGTGCATGACCGATGGACGAATCTCGGGTTGCAGCATGACAGGTAAGACGACGGGGACGATGCGGGTCGACGGCGGATCGATGTCCGTGTCGGGCCTGATGATATCGACGCTGTTTGCGATCGCGTTGCTGATCAATGCGGCGATGCCGGCGCTCGGCATGAAGGAGTCGAGCGCGGCATGCACGCTGGTGCTGGCGATGCTGGGCGTCGTCGCGCTCGTCCGAGCGCGTCCGGTGTTCTCGATCTCGATGCTCTACGTGCTCGCGATCGGCTTGACGGCCTTCCTCGCGGGCGTCGGACTCGAGAACGGCGGCTATCTGCGCGAAACCGACATCACCGGCGAAGCGACCGGTGCGTTCAGCCGGCTCCTGACGTTCTATCTGATCTTCGTCGCCTGTGCGTTCGTCGCGTTCGAGCGGTTCCTGGACGAGCGCCCGGGCCGCGAGACGATCGTCGCGCGCCTTTCACGGCAGCCGGCCAGCGTGATCGTCGGCTTCGGGCTCGCTTTCGCGGTGATCGTCGTCGGCGTGCTCGCGGGTCTGACGTCCGGCTTCTCGATGTTTACCGGCATCAACCGGTACGCGCTGCGCAACGACGCATCGAACGGCGCGATGTTCAACCTGTTCCTGAACAACCAAACCTTCG
This sequence comes from Burkholderia sp. BC1, assembly GCF_052683555.1. Lineage (NCBI taxonomy): Bacteria > Pseudomonadati > Pseudomonadota > Betaproteobacteria > Burkholderiales > Burkholderiaceae > Burkholderia > Burkholderia sp. BC1. The sequence continues at coordinate 23,937 of NZ_JBQYLP010000018.1, read as the reverse complement.
TCGGCCTGCTGCTCGGCACGATCGCGACGAATACCGACAAGCGCATTCGATGGCTGGCGATCGTCACGATGGCGGTCGACCTCGCGCTGAACGTGCTGCATGGCGAGCAGTTCATGGCCGTGCTCCACATCGGCCTCTGCACGCTGACGCCGTTCATCGCGCTGCATGCGATGAACGGCAAGCCGGTCGTGCGCTATCTGGGCATCGGCGCGGGACTCGCGCTGCTGCTCGGTACCGTGTCGATCATCTACGCATACCGCGGGCAGGGGCTCGAAGTCGCCGACGTGATCTCGTCGCGCTTCCTGCTGCAGGGGCAGCCGTGGTACGTGGTGGACAGCGATGCCGGGATGTTCTCGCCGCCGATGTACGGCGGCATCGACGCATTCTGGCGTTTCGTGCATTCGCTCGGCTCGTGGACGATGCCGACGTTTTTCAGCGATGCGGAACCGAGCGGCCTGCGCGATCTGATGATGTCGTATACCGAGCCGAAACTGCTGAAGGCGTACATCTTCGACGACGTCACGTTCACGATGGGGAACATGGCCATCCCCGTGTACTGGTTCGGTTATGTCGGCGGCGCGCTGTTCGTCGCGATGACGGGCCTCGTCTATGGCGCGCTCGGTGCGTTGCAGATCCAGGTCGCGATGCGCGGCGGCGTCGTGATGCTGTGGCTGATGTCGAAGGTGTTTTCGTATGCGACGTTCGCCGTCCAGCAAGGCGAGTACTGGATGATGTTCGGCTCGCGCACCCTCTTTTACGCGGTGCTCGCGCTCCTCTGGTGGTATTGCGTCGACAAGCGAACGGCGAGCTGATCCGACGCATGCACGCGCGCGACGTCGAGCGCGTGCCGGCTACCGTTTTCGTTGTATCGGCTGGAATCGAAGCGCCCCGGATCCGCAGGGACGGCGGATGAAACAAGAGGGACGCGCAGGTGTTTGAAGGCATGGATTTGACTGTATTCGATGGGATTGTCGGCGGCTGCTGCAGCGTCGCCTACCTTCGCGGGTGGGCATCGTCGCGGTGGCTGCGTCCGGGCACTCTGATCCATCTCGCGCGCATGCGGCAGGCACATCGCCTCGCGCGGCGCGTCACCATACAGTCATGTCGAAAACAAACAGCTCCGAACATTTCTACCATGTCGATGCGATGCGCGCCGTTGCCGTGATACTCGTCATATGGACCCACTACGCCGAGCGGTTTGCGTCGCTGGCAGGCTCGCAGCACGCGCTCGATACGCTGCAGCGTTCGCTGAATTTCGGGCGCATGGGTGTCGTGATCTTCTTCGCGATCAGCGGGATGCTGATCCCGACGAGTCTGCACGGGCCCGTGCGTGCCGGCACGAAACGGTTTCTCGTGCGTCGGTTCTTTCGACTCTATCCCGCGTACTGGTTCGCGCTTCCTGCCGGCTATGTCGTCCATTGGTATCTGTTCGGCAGGCAAATGGACATCGGCGGGTTCCTCGCGAACCTGACGATGATGCCGGCTGCGTTCGGCGAAAGCCTGATCCTGCCGCACGGCTGGACGCTCGAAACGGAACTGTATTTTTACGGCGCGTGCCTCGTGCTGTTCTGGTGCGGCGCGCTTCATCGGATGCGCGCGCTGTGTCTGGTCAGCATCGGTCTGTGTCTGCTGTTCGTCGCAGCGCTGAAGCTGCAATTGATCCCGGCCGACGTGCTGAGCCAATACAAGACGCTGCCGTACCACCTGGCGATCATGTTCTGGGGCGCGTGTTTTCGGCAGGCGTACGACACGCCGTCGAGATTGCTGCCTATCCGCCTGGCGAAGCGCGGCCCGCTCGCCGATCTGTCGATCACGTATCGCGCAGCCGCAGCGTGGGTGGCCGTGCCGATTGCCGTGATTGCGGTGATGGGCGCCGTCAACGACTGGCATCGCAACCTCGAACATCTGCCGACGTCGCTCGCCTACCTGGCGGGCATCGCGATATTCGCCGCATTGGCGACCGTGCTGAAGCTGCGCATCCGGCTGCTTGCATGGCTCGGCGAGATCAGCTACTCGATTTATCTGCTGCACAGCCTGCCGCTATTCGTTGCGTTCTGGCTGTGTCAGCGCTTCCATATCGTCGGATGGCCGCTGGGTCTGTACATGGTCGTGCCGCTCGTGCCGCTGGTCCCGCTCGCGTGGGCCGGCTATCGCGTCTGTGAAGTGCCGTGCGTTCAACTGGCGCGTACCGTGACGGCGCGGCGCAGAAGCGGCGCGCTCGCGTCGGGCGACGCCGAAGGCTGAACGGCGAGCGTCGATTCGGCTTTCGACAGCAGTACCCGACGCAGTCGGCGGCGGGCGTGCGACCGGTGCCAGTCGCGCGTCCTGCGCCGGCGCCGTGTATCCCGGCGCGGCGGGTTGGATGCCGCAGCGTCGGCCGGTGGACGCCCCACGCCGTTACGCAAACAAGAGGGGCCGCCTTGCGCGGCGCGCATCGCCGGGCCGGTCGAGTCGCGCGACGACGCACCGTCGAGCTCGGTAATCGCGACCACACAAGGATCCGCGGCCTGCATGGATGATTGAGCATCGATGGGCAGTAATCTCGCAGTAAGCTCGCAGTAAGTGAAACTACAAAGGGGTTGATCGAGCCGGCGGCGCGTTGGCCGCTCCCAAAACCCGAATTGTTAGCGCAAGGAACCAAACATGACACCGATCCAGTTTGATGGATGCATCGGCTGGTTGCACGAAGGCACGCGCACGCACGGCATCGTGATTTGCGAGCCGTTGGGGCACGAAGCCCTGTGGCTTCACAAGCTCGTCCGCTCGCTCGCCGAGCATCTTTCCGATCGCGGCTTTCCCGTGCTGCGCTTTCACTATCGGGCGAGCGGCGATTCGCTCGGCGACGAACGCGACGAGGGGCGCTTCGCCGAGATGATCGACAGCACGCGGCGCGCGGTGCAGGCGCTGCGCGAACGCGTCGCGGTCGACAGCGTGGCGCTCGTCGGCGTGCGCGCGGGCGCCGCCGTCGCGCTGCTCGCGGCGGACGCGATGCCCGAGGTCACGCGGTTCGTCGCGCTTGCGCCCGTCGTGCGCGGGCGCGGCTATCTGCGCGAGCTGTCGGCCGTCGCGCAGCACTGGCTCGAAAACATGCCGCCCGTCGTGCGCAACACGATGCGCGACGAGAAGCCGATGAATGTCCTCGGACATGCCTATCCCGACGATCTCGTCGCGACGCTGCGGCATCTCGATCTGTCGAAGGCGGTCGGCGAATTGGGCGCGCTCCCGGCGCGCGCGCTGCTCGTCGACGCGCCGTACGGCGACTCCGCGATGCTCGCGGGCGCGTTGCAGGCGCGCGGCGTCGCCGCGCAAGTCCAGCCGTGTGCGGACTGGCCCGTCGCGATGCGCGAGCCGTTGTGGTCGCGATTCCCGGCCGGGTTGTTCGATACGGTCGCGGACTGGATCGACGTTGAGGCCGGCGCCGGCGCCGACGCAATCGGTCGCGTATCGCCGAAGTGGCCCGACGCGGACGTCGTGCTCAGAGGAGAGGGCAGTGTCGAGCGCGTGATCCGCATCGGCCCCGACAACCTGGTCGGCGTGCTGTGCGAGCCCGACGAGCAGACGATGCGCGCGGCCGCGCCGACGCTGCTGATCACCAATACGGCCGCGAACCCGCGCACCGCGGACGGGCGGCTCGCCGTGCGGCTCGCGCGAGCGCTGGCCGCGCGCGGCATTTGCACGCTGCGGTTCGATTCGACCGGCACCGGCGACAGCAGCGAGCGTGCGCGCGACGTTCAGTCCGACATCCCGTATTCGGACCAGTTGATCGACGACGTGCTGAACGCGGCCAACTGGTTGAAGGCCGAGGGCCACCACAAGATCGTCGCATTCGGGATCTGCTCGGGTGCCTATACGTCGCTGCATGCCGCGGCGACCGGGCAGCTCGCCGGCGCGATCGCGGTCAATCTTCCCGTATTCGTGTGGCCGCGCGGCCAGACGCTCGAGAATGCCGTCAAGAATCAGACGAACTCGATGCGCGGCTATTTCGCGTCGGTCCGCAGCGCCGGCAAGTGGCGACGGCTGTTCGCGCGACGTCGCGATCTGCGCCCGGTGCTGCGCGCGCTATGGCGTTTCTCCGCCGATGCGATGTCGGTGCCCTTGATGCGCGTGGCCGAGCGGCTCGGGCGCGGCCCAGGCAAGGATACGCCGCGCGGATTGCTGCGCGACATGTCGGCGCGCGGCATCCGCACCCATCTGATCTACGGCACCTACGATCCCGGCGTCGATGCGGTCGTGCGCCATTTCGGGCCCGTCTCGCGTGCGTTCGCGCACTTGCCGAACGTGTCGGCCGACGTGCAGGAAACGGTCGATCATTCCTTGCACGGCGAACGCGCCGCGCAATACGTCATCGAGCGCTGTGCGGAGCTGCTCGCATGCTGGTGGGCGCCGGCAGAGCGTACGGCGCCGCTGCCGAAGGCAAGACGCACGATGTCGTGGCATTTGCGCAAGCATCGCACCGAATCGACGCATTGACGCGCAATCGTTGTCGGGGGCGGAGCGTCCGTTTCGCGGCCGCTGCCGCCGTCCGGGCGGGACGCGGCGGCACCCATGCCGCCGCGTCGGCCGCGCTTTGCGAATGCCGGCCTAAGTGACCGTGCGTACAGTTTCGCCGTGCCGGACGCCTTATCGTCGCAGTGTCGTCGGGGACCGGCCGCTTCGTGGAAGCGGCGCGGTGTGGCGACGCCGTTCCGAAGGTCGACGAAACGAAATTGCACGCCATGCAAAGATTGAGCCTACTTGATTGCCGACAGGCGGCGCGCGGCATCGTCCGCGGCGCGTCGCGCGACAGCGGCGCGCAGCGCGGCCGCGCGAGGATCGCGGCCACGTCCGGATGCGGCGTCGATATGTCGACGGTCCGCTACATCACGGATCGAGGTCCGTCGTGATGCGCGTGCTGGTCATCAACGACTTCGTCCGCAAGGGCGGCGCGGAGGAGGTCTACCGCGTGTCGGTCGATGTGCTGCGCGCGCGCAACGACGTCGTCGTCGAAACCTTCGACGAAGAGGCGCTGCGCGGCGTCGAGAACAAGCGCAGCACACGTGCATGGTCGCCGGCGGCCGCGCGTGCGCTGGTCGCGCTGCTGGAGCGTTTCCGGCCGCAGCGGATTCTCGTCCACAACTATCACAACCTGCTGTCGTGCGCGATCCTGCCGGTACTCGCGCGCTACAAGCGACGCTCGGGATGCGGTCTGTATCTGACCGCGCACGATTATCACCTCGTCTTTTACAATCCGAGCCTGCAGGTCTATTCGGGCGGGCGCGCGCAGCCGTTGTCGCTCGACCGGTTGCGCGGACACCGGCGCTTCGTGTCGGTTGCCAGCCCGCACGGGATCGTGCACGACGTCGTGAAGAAGGTGCATTGGCACGTCGTCAATGCGCTTTTCGATCCGCTCGGCCTGTTCGACGAAATTCTGTGCCCGAGCCCGTTCATGCGCGACCTGATCGCGCGCTTCGCGCGCACGCGCACCACGCTGCTGTCGAATCCGATCGATACGACGCTGATGCCGCGTGCGCCGAAGCCCGCGCAGGGCGAGCGGCTCGATCTCGCCTTCGTCGGCCGCATGCATCCGGACAAAGGGCTCGCGGAGTTTCTCGCGCTGATGGCCGGGCCGGCAGGCGAGGCGATCGCATCGTTCACGATTTACGGCGACGGGTCCGAGCGCGATGCGCTCGAAACGCGCTATGCGAGCCTCGTCGAAGCGGGCCGGCTGCGCTTCGCGGGCCGGCTCGACCATGCGGCGCTGTTCGCCGCGCTGCCGCAGCACGACGCGCTCGTGCTGCCGTCGATCTGGGTGGAAAATGCGCCGCTCGTGATCGTCGAAGCGGCGATGCTCGGCCTGCCGGTGCTGGTCCACGACATCGGGAGCCTGTCGACGTTCGGCAACGAGATCGGCAACAAGATCCTCTACCGGAACACGCCGGACGATTTTTCGCGCGCGATCGAGGCGCTGCGCGCACACCTCGGCGACGCGAATCGCCGTTACGATTGGTCGCGCTACTCGATCGACTGCTACGCCTCGTCGCTGTACGCGGTACTCGGCATCGATGCGTCGGCGCCGCATCCGCACGCCCATTGACAGTCGGCGCACGTTCACTCTCAGCCCAGAAGGCACGATGACCGCCATTCGCAAAAATTTCGCGATGCTGTTCGCGTTGCAAATCTCGACGTATGTCGTGCCGCTCGTCACGCTGCCGCTGCTTACGCGCGCGCTCGGCCCGCAGCAGTATGGACGGCTGTCGTTCGTGCTTGCGGTGACGACGTACTTCATCAATCTGGTCAACTACAGCTTCGACCTGACGGCCACGCCGCGCGTCGCGCTCGCGCGCGACAAGCTCGAGCGTTCGCGAATCTTCTGGACGACCGTCACCGCGCAGTGGCTGATCGCGATCGCGGGGCTCGGCGTGCTGGTCGCGCTGACGCTGGCGATTCCGCACTTCGCGGCGGAGCGCACGCCGCTGCTGATCGGGTTCGGGATGGCCGTGGGCGCCGCGCTCACGCCGGGCTGGTATTTTCAGGGGATCCAGAAGCTCAGCGTCTACAGCATGACGGTCGTCGTGTATCGCGCGCTGAGCGTCGTCGCGTTCTTTCTCTGGGTCCACACGCCGGACGACATTCTCCCCGCGATCGCGATCAACGCGGCCGTGCCGCTGCTCTGTGGCGTGACGCTGCTCGCCTATCTGTTCGTCTGCCGCGAGGTCGCGCGCGTGCGCGTGCGGCTCGCCGACATCGTCACCGCCGTGAAAGGCGGCACGCAGGTCTTTCTCGCATCGACGTCGATTTCGTTCTACGCGTCGACCAACACCGTGCTGCTGAGCATGGTGGCCGGCAACGTCGCGGCAGGCTACTTTGCCGCCGGCGACAAGCTGATCCGCGCGGCCGTCGGCATGCTGCAGCCGCTGCGGGCGACGACCTATCCGCACATCACGAACCTGATGCATCACGCGCGCGACGAGGCGTTCGCGTTCCTGCGCAAGCTGATCGTCTGGCAGGGCGTGCTCGTGCTCGCGATGTCGGCGACGATCTACGCATTCGCGCCGATGGCGGTCCGGATTCTTTATGGCGCCTCGTTCGAGCCGACCGTCGCGGTGCTGCGCTGTCTCGCGCTGGTGCCGTTCATGGCCTGCATGACCGACCTGTTCGGCGTTCAGACGATGCTGCCGCTCGGGATGAAGCGCGCATTCAGCACGATCCTGATCTCGTCGGGGCTGCTGAACGTGACGATCCTGCCGCCGCTCGCGGCGCTGTTCGCGGAACGCGGGGCGGCCATCGCCGTGCTGCTGGTCGAGACGGCCGTGGTGGGGGCGCTCGTGTATGTGCTGTACCGCGAACGGGTCGGTCTGATCGATATGCCGGCGCGCTCGCGGTAACGCGATTCGCCGATCGGCCGTCGTTCCGATCGACGAATCCGGGGGCATGCGAGTCGATGTCTTCGGTGTTGCGTGTGAGGCTTCTGCAAGCGGACGCAACGCCGATATGGCACGCGCGCGGATCCTGTCGATCCGCGCGCGACGACAGCGAGTGGCGAGCAGGAAAGGGCGGCGGCGCGCGTCCTACAGCCGCTCGAATATGGCCTTCATCATTTCGGCGCTACGGCTCCAGCGATATTTTTCCGCATGCGCGATACCGCGGCGTTTGAACTCGTCCCGAAGCTGCGCCGAGTCGAGCAGGCTGCGCAGCTTCGCCGCGATGTCGCCCTCCGAATACGGATCGCAGTACAGCGCGGCGTCGGCGCAGACTTCCGGCAGTGCTGCCGAGTTCCCGACGACGACCGGGCAGCCGTAGCGCATCGCCTCGAGCGGCGGGATGCCGAACCCTTCGTAGATGGACGGATAGAGGAAGCAGGCCGCGTTCTGATAGAGCGCCTTCAATTGCGCGTCGCTGATGTAGCCGACGTACTTGATGTTCGGTTCGTCGGCCGTCACGTGATCCTGCTTGCCGAACACCGTCTTGTTCTGCATCCCGACGATCACGAGATCGACCGACGGATCGGCGAGCTGTCGGAATGCCGCGATCAGACGGCCGAAGTTCTTCGTCGGATTCATGCTGCTGACCGCGAGCACGAAGCGGCCCGGCTTGATCGCATGGCGCTCGAGCACGCTCGTGTCGGGCTGCACGGCATCGAGATGGTCGGCGCCGAGCGGCACGACGCGGATCTTGTCGGCCGACACGCGGCAGTGATGCGCGAGCCGGTCGCGCGAGAAATACGAGTTGGTCAGCACGCAGGCGGACGTACGCGCGAGGATCCAGAACATGATCCGATACCAGACGCGAAACGCACGGGAAAAATGCGCCGGCGTGTCGAACACGGCCGCGTCGTGCATGTAAATGACCTGGTTGCCGAGAAAGATCGACGCCGAGTTGCTGAGATTGACGATGCGGCCGCGGCGCGCGAACAGCGGAAGAACGAGCTGCTCCCACACGACACCCTTGCCGAAGCCGATCCTCACCGTGTTCGCGCCGCTGACGGCGTCGCTCGGTTGCGGCGGCACGAGTACGGTGACCGGGTCGCGCGGATGAATGTCGATCAGCGCCGCGATCAGTTCGCGTGCGACGCGCTGCACGCCGGTCGTCTTCTGCGTCGTGAAGCGGCCGTTATAGACGAGGGGTTTCGGAGTCTTCAAAGTGCTCATGTCGCTTGTCGTCGTTCGATATCAGGCTTTGACATGATCGGCCGCAACGGGCTCGAAACCGCGCGTATCGACGCGCACGCCGTCGGTCTTGTCCGTGTCCAGGCCGTAGAGCGCATGCCATTGCCGGAATATCTCGCTCATCGAAAAACGCTGCATCGCAAGCGTGCGTGCCGCGGTGCCCATTTGCTCGCGAAGCTGACGATCGTCGCGCAGCTTCGCGACATACGCTGCCATGTCGTCTTCGCTCGACGCGACGTAACCGGTCACGCCGTGGATGACGACGTCGCGATTGCCGATCACGTCGGTCACGACGGCCGGTATGCCGGCGATCTGCGCTTCGATCAGCGCGACCGGCATGCCTTCCCAGCGCGACGTCTGCACGTAGATGCTCATGCCGGACGTGAGATCCAGCGCCCGCGCGCGCGTCACCCAGCCGCTGCAGACGACGGCGCGGCGTTCAGCGGGATCGGGAATTTCGGCGGCATTGCCGCCGATCCACAGAAACTCGACGTCGGCGTGCTGCAGCTTCTGCGCGAGCCGCGCGAACGCTTCGTGATTCTTCTGGAACGACGCACGGCCGCTCATTCCGACGACGATCTTGCCGTCGTCGCGCGGTCGGCGCTGCGGGATCGCGGACACGTCGACGCCGTTTTCGACGAGCACGGCCGAACGCGCGCGCACGCGCTGCTTGATCTCGCCCAGCTCGCTGGCCGAGCACGCGACGACGGTGCCGCCGATGCGCGCGGCGATCTGCTCGAAGCCGAGATACGCGTACTGCTTCATGCGCGACACGTCGCGGCGCAGATACGACAGCCCGTGCGGCGAATAGAACACGGCCGCATGCGGCGTCGCGATGCGCGCGGCGACGCGGCCGAGCACGCCGGCCTTCGACGAATGCAGATGAATGACCTTCGGGTCGTAGCGGCGCAAGTGCGCAACGAGCGCGCGCAAGCTGCGCAGGTCGTGCTTGACGTCGACCTCGCGCGCCATGTCGACGTAGACGAGCTTCACGTCGGGCCTGAACAACGACGGAAAGTCGGACGGCGTTTCCGCACGGATCGCGTGCAGCACGGTCACGTCGATACCGGCCGCAGCCGCATGGTTGGCAAGCTGGGTCAGCATCGACAGCACGCCGCCACCGAACGCTTCGGCAATGTGAACGATCTTTTCTTGAGTCATCTTCGGGGTCTATCGATTCGATCGTTCGCTGTGTCACGCACGGTGACGGCAGCGGCCGGTGAATCGTCAAATCGACATCGAGCCGCACGTCTCGCAACGCGTCGTTGAACGAATTACGTATTCCTGATTTACCGATGCATGTCCGTCGTGTTCATCGCATCCGTGCTCCGGTTTTCGGTGTCGCGGCCTGTGCGTGCGGTTCGGTTTCCGTGCGAGACGCGCGAATCCTGAGGTCCGGATCATTGTGTGCCGCCCATTTGTCGCGCTGGGTGCGATGGCTTACCGATCAGGCGATTCGGCGCAGAAAGTCCGCGCATGACGACGTTTATTGAACGATGATTCGTTATTTGGTCGAATTGCGAACGCGCGCGAACGATTGCCGGCGACAAGCGGCGCCGTCGCGATGCGAAGCGCATGCGATCGGCCAACCGGTCGGTCCGGCAACGCACCGAGAGGCGCCGGTTTCGAATGATTCAATTGCACGTATCGCACGTATCGCACGTATCGCGCGCCGCGTCGACGATTCGCCGCGCACGCATGACGGAAAAGGATTCGATATGCATCGCTCACAACGGCTGCTCGTCAGCTACACCGCCATCGTCGGCATGCTGGTGACCGGCGGACTATCGTGGCCGCGGTACGCGATCGCGGCGACCGGCACGTCGGCAGCGGCCGACGTTCGCCCGAACGTGCCGGACGCGCACGTTCGCCCGGCCGCCGACGGATCGGACCAGGCGGCCGAACTGCAACGCGCGTTCGACATGCTGCGGCCGGGCCAGCGACTGGTGTTCGCGCCGGGCCGCTATGTCGTCGGCCGCTCGCTCACCGTGCGACAGCCGCACGTCGTGCTGCAGGGCAACGGTGCGACGCTCGTCGCGACCTCGCCGAACGACCAGACGCTCGAATTGCGCGGCGACGGTACGGCGCTCGTCGGATTCCGGTTCAAGGGGACCGGAACGACGCGTCTCGGATCGCGCGAGTCGACGAAGATCCAGGTGACGGGCCACGACGTGCAGGTGCTCGGCAACGTGATCGACGGCGGCGCGAGTGCGGGCATCTTCGTGTTCGGCGGCAGCGCCGTCGCGATCGTCGGCAACGAAGTGCGCGCGACGCTCGCGGACGGCATCCACATCACGCACGGCGCGCGCGACGTGCTGGTTCAGCGCAACGTCGTCGGCGACACCGGCGACGACATGATCGCGGTCGTGAGCTATCAGCAGGACGGCGCGCTGAGCCGCAACGTGCTGATTACCGGCAACTCGCTGGAAGGCAATGCGTGGGGCCGCGGCATCACGGTCGTCGGCGGCGCCGACGTGACGATCGCGAACAACGTCGTGCGCAACGTCCAGGTCAGTTCGGGGATTCTCGTCGGGCAGGAAGACAGCTGGCACACGTATGGCGCATCGAACGTGCGCATCGAGAACAACGTGATCTCGGACATTCAGACGAAAGCCGACCGCACCGATCCGCGCCCGGTCACGCAGCAGGGGGCGATCGAAGTCAGCACGTGGTCCGGCAAGATCTCGCGCGTGACGGTGATCGGCAATCGTGTGTCGAATACGCGGTTCGACGCCATTCGTCTGTGGGGCAACGTGTCCGACGTACGGCTCGCGGACAATCAGCTCGCTGGGATCGGCGCGCAACCGGTGCGGGTCGGTTCGTCGAACGGTTGCGCGGCCCGGTCGGTGCCCGGCGTATCGGCGGCATCCGCGATGATCGGCACGCTATGCGGCGGTGCGACTCAGGCAATGTCGGCCGCGGCCGATGCAGTGGGGGCCGATCCGGCGTCGCTGCCGCGCGTGCGCGAAGCGCTTCGGCAGACGCGCTGATCGCGATGCGCGATGCTCGGCCGAGCGATCGGTCGATCGCGCATCGCGGGCCGCGACGGCCGGCGTTCGAATGCAACGCGCGGGCGACTGGGTGCCAGGCATGGCCGGGCGGCGGCGCGCAATCTCTGCGCATGCGCCGCCGCGGATCGCGCGACTTATCGAACGATGTCGCGCTCCGTCGTTGCCTCGGCCGGTGCCGGCTCGGCCCGCTCGGCAGGTTCGGGCGACATGATCGAGGCCGGCCGGCGCGGCGCGCCGGCGTCGACGACCGCGCGTCCGTACTGATCGTCGAAGCGCACGATGTCGTCCTCGCCGAGATAGTCGCCCGACTGCACCTCGATGATCTCGAGCGGGATGCGCCCGGGATTCTCGAGCCGGTGAACCTCGCCGACCGCGATATACGTCGATTCGTTCTCGCTGAGCAGGAACGTATCGCTGCCGCGCGTGACGCGCGCGGTGCCGCGCACGACGATCCAGTGCTCGGCGCGGTGATAGTGCATCTGCAGCGACAACTGCTTGCCGGGCTCGACGACGATCCGCTTCACCTGGAAGCGCTCGCCGAGATCGATCGAATCGTAATGCCCCCACGGCCGCTGCACCTTGCGGTGTTCGCTCACTTGCGGGCGACGATCCATCTTCAGCCGCGCGACGATGTTCTTCACGCGCTGCCCGTCGTGCTTGTTCGCGACGAGCACCGCATCCGGCGTTTCGATCACGACGACGTCCTTCATCCCGACGCACGCGACGAGGCGCCCTTCGGAACGCACGAGACTGTCGTGCGTATCCTCGAATACGACCGTGCCGCGCGCGACGTTGCCGTGCGCGTCCTTCGGCATGATTTCCCAGATCGCGTCCCAGGTGCCGACGTCGGACCAGCCGGCCGCGAGCGGCACGACGATGCCGTCGATGCCGAGCGTGGGGCTGTCCGCGAGACGCTCCATCACCGCGTAGTCGATCGAGTCGGATGGACACGCGTCGAACGCTGCCGCATCGATGCGAAAGAACGGATCGTCGGCGACGCCGGCGCGCCACGCGGCTTCGCACGCCGCATGGATCTCCGGTGCGAGCGCCTCGATCGCCTTCAGCCAGACCGACGCGCGCGTGACGAAGATGCCGCTGTTCCACCAGTAGTCGCCCGATTGCAGATAGCGTTCGGCGAGCGTCGCATCGGGCTTCTCGACGAAGCGTCCGATCGCATAGCCGCCCTGACCGCCGAGGCGGCCCGCGCGCGGCTCGCCGACCTGGATGTAGCCGTAGCCGGTTTCGGCGCGGCGCGGCAGCACGCCGAGCGTGACGATCGCGCCGTCCTGCGCGTAGCGCGCGGCGCGGCCGACTGCGTCCTGAAATGCGGCGACGTCGACGATCACATGATCGGCCGGCATCACGGCCAGCACCGGATCGTCCGCGTCCGCGCACGCGTCGAGCGCGGCGAGCGTCAGTGCCGGCGCAGTATTGCGCGCGCTCGGCTCGAGCAGGATGCGCGCGGTGCCCGCGCCGCGGCCGACGACTTGCGCGGCGCTCATGAAGCGATGCTGCTCGCCGCAGACGAGCAGCAGTCGATCGTCGAGCGATGCGTTGGCGATCCCGTTCAACCGGCGCGCGGTAGCCGACAGCGGCGACTCGTCCGAGACCAGCTCGATCAGCTGCTTCGGATGCTGTTCGCGCGACAGCGGCCAGAGCCGCGTGCCCGAACCGCCGGCGAGAATCACGGGAAGAATGCGCGGCAGATCGGGCTGCGGCACCGGGCGGAGCGTGCGCGTCATCGATTGGCTCCCGTGTCGGCCGGCAGGCGTTGCGGCGCGCGGCTGCCCGCACGCGCATCGTCGTCGCCCGGCGTGGCTGCCGACACGACGCGCGACAGCAGCGTGCGCAGCGCGCCCGAGGTGCGATCGGCCGGCCGCACCATGCCGATGAACGGCGCGCCCTGTTCGAGATACGGGCCGTATGCCTTGCGAAAGCCGAAGCGTTTGTAGAACGCCTGGCGTGCCGCCGGCACGTGGATGCGGATCGCGGTGTCGGGCCACGCGACGTGCGCGGCCGCGAGCGCGCGCTCGACGAGCCGCTCGAGCGTGTCGTCGTCGCGGCATGCTTCGCTCGTCAGTACCTTCTCGATCACGACGTCGGGATCGATGTCGTCGCCGGGCAGGATGCGCGCGTAGGCGGCGACTTCGACGCCGTCCTGCGCCGGCACGCGTGCATAGACGTGCAGCGCGGCCGTGTCCTTGCCGTCGATGTCGAGATGCGTGTGCGCGTCCTCGACGACGAGCACGGCGTTGCGCGCGCGCAGGATCGCATAGAGATCGACGGCGCCCAGGTGTTCGAATTCACAACAATGCCATTCCATGATGCAGTCCTCGCGTGATGCCTTGCGCATGTCGCGGCACGAACGTGCGTCCGTTGCGGCGCGACGATACTGATGATGCGCATGCAATGTCGCGAGGTCTGTTCGAAAGCATACTGACGCAGGCGTTGCGCACGCTTGCCGACGCAACGTCGGCGCGATGCTGTGTGCGATAGCACACATCGGCCGTACCGACGCTTTTCGATAATGAACGCATTCAGACGCGCTTGCCGAAGACGCGAGCCGTCGATTTCCAATACGAATTCCACATACCGGGGAAGTCCTTGATGATTGCGATCGTTCAGCGTGAACCGGGCGCGCACGCCGATGCCGTCCGTGCACCGGCGAGTGAGACCGACTGCATGGCGCAGCCGATCGCGCTGCGCGCCGCACGCTTCATCGAACGCACCGCGCGCGTCGGCGACGTCGATCGCCGGCGTGCGTATCCCGCCGTCGCGGCGCGACCGTCGCCGCCTGAGCACAACACGCCGAACGCAGCTATAGTCGCGCATGCTCCGGACGCGCCGCGGCGCCGTCCGCCCGCGCCCGGCACATCGCAACGACGCGCGGCGTCGCTCGCCGCGATGGCCGACGTGCAGGCGGCGGCCGGCGGGCCGGCGCGCAGGTCGGCGGCGCCCGCGACGGGTGTGAATGGGAATCGATTCGGTTCCGTGCGTACACGGCGGGTGGTGCGGTGCGACGCACGGGGCCGCGCACAGCGAGTTGCGTTCCCGGCGAGCCGCGGACGTTACGACGTTGTAACGGCACGGCCCGTGCACGGCGCGCGTCGGGCGGGAGCAGCGGCCCGACGCCGGCACGATTGTTCGACGATACGAACGGCTGGCGCAACGGCGGCGCGATTCCGACAACAATCGTCGGCAATCCGCGACGCCGGTCGTGGGGAAAAGTAGTATTTGCCACCGATTGACGCGAATGGTCATAGATAATCAAATCTCAGTCGCTAAAGGGCCGTTTTGGCGGGGGGTGCGGCGGCGTAATCGAATGATTCGATGTTTAGCGTTTGGTAACAAGACCATCTTGGAACGGGGTGTAAATTCAGGAGCGAACGAAAGGGGGCGGCCATCCCGAAAGCGGGTTGGTTGCCGTCCGGTTCAGCATCGGGCGCGGCTGTCGTGTACGACGCGACGCAAATGCGGACGGAGATCCCGTTTGCCGACGTGCTTGCCTGGCGGCACGTCGCATCAAAGCCGGAACATCGTGACGCAAGAGGTCACGCGTTCCCTTCGAGTACGATAACGGGACCGGGAAACATCCGGCTCGACCTCCGGGGGCTCTCGCCGTGCGTGGTTTCGATCTTCGCCAAAGCTGCGGAAACGCAGCGCGGACAGGCGCTCATGCGCCCGCCGCAACGCACGCGAACGGTTCCGGGAGTGGAGAAAGTGACGGTTTGTTATGAATATGCCAATAACGCGCGATAAGAACGCCGGCGGGGAGAGGGACGCGGGGCAGCGCCCGCTGATCTACTGGACGCAAGCGCCATCCGTCATGCTGCGCAAGGAACTGGCGCGCCGCGACTGGAAGGTCTCGATCGTCACGCATGCAAACGAGCTGCGCGACACCGCCGGCGAGATCACCTGCGGCATCCTCGATCTCAGCGGCGGCCATGCCGACGCGATCGGCAGCATCGCATCGACCTGTGCCTCGATGCGCGACGTCGTGTGGGTCGCGCTCGTCGACGCCGGGCAGACGGCCTCGCCGAACGTTCGTGCGTTATTGCGCGACTATTGTTTCGACTACGTCACGCTGCCGGCCTCGCATCAGCGCATCGCCGATACGGTCGGCCACGCGTACGGGATGGAATGCCTGTTCGCGCGCGATCGCGAACGGCTCGAATCCGACGAGCACGGCATCGTCGGCACCTGCAGCGCGATGCTGCGGCTGTTCGATACCGTGCGGCGTTTCGCGCGCACCGACGCACCGGTGTTCGTGTTCGGCGAAACGGGAACGGGCAAGGAGCTGACGGCCGTCGCGATTCACCGTCATTCGGAACGCCGCAACGGCCCGTTCGTCGCGGTCAACTGCGGCGCGATTCCGCCGCATCTGCTGCAGTCGGAACTGTTCGGCTACGAGCGCGGTGCGTTTACCGGCGCGAACGCGCGCAAGATCGGCTACGTCGAAGCCGCGAACGGCGGCACGCTGCTGCTCGACGAAATCGGCGATCTGCCGCACGAGAGTCAGGCGAGCCTGCTGCGATTCCTGCAGGAGCGCGCGATTCACCGGCTCGGCGGCAGCGATCCGGTGCCCGTCGACGTGCGGATCGTGTCGGCCACGCACGTCGATCTGCGCGACGCGATGGAAGAAGGGCGCTTCCGCGCAGACTTGTTCCACCGGCTCTGCGTGATGCGGATCGACCAGCCGCCGCTGCGGGCGCGCGGCAAGGACATCGAGCTGCTCGCGCATCACATGCTCGAACGTTTCCGCGGCGATGCGCGTCATCGCGTGCGCGGCTTCTCGACCGATGCCATCACGGCGCTGTACAAGCACGACTGGCCCGGCAACGTTCGCGAGCTGATCAATCGCGTGCGGCGCGCGGTCGTGATGACCGAAGGGCGGCTGATCACCGCGCGCGATCTCGAGCTCGAATACTGCCTTGACGCCGCATCGCCGTCGGTCGCCGACATGCGCAAGTCGATCGAGCGCGAGGCGATCGAAACCGCGCTGCTGCGCACGCGCGGCCGCGTCGCGGCATCCGCGCGCGAACTCGGCGTATCGCGCGCGACGCTGTATCGGTGGATGGAAGCCTACGGTATCGAGCGGCCGCGCGGTACCGGATCGTCCGACTGACCGACCACCTCGGGCCGCGGCTTGCGCCGCGGACCTTCATCGAACCGATTCGATTCGCACGGCGCAGCGGTGCACCGGTATGCCGGTGTGCCGCCGCGCCGCTGCGCGTGCGTCAGCCCGCCTGCGTGGCGCGCACGGTGCGCGCGGCATTCATCGCACGGATCTCGACAACCGGCGCCGCATCGGCCGCCGCACGTGCCGGATCGCCCTCGAGCGGAATGAGCGCGACGCGCGCCGGCGTGTCGGGCGCGAGATGGAACCAGTCGTCGCGCGGCACGAAGCCGGGCGCGTCGATCTGCACGTGGCGCGCGACGTGGCGCGTGTCGATGTCGACATGCCAGACGTCGCCGCTGCGCGACACGCAGGCCTCGAGGCCGAGCTCGCGACGCGCGAACACGACCGGATGCGTGCGCGACGGGAAGTAGAACGCTTGCGACAGCAGCGTGCCGTCGTCCGCGCGCAGCGTCGCGACCGCGGTGTCGTGCTCGCACGGGCCGAAGCGGTACGCGTAGGTCCAGTCGAAGAACCGGCCGAGCAATTCGGCCGAGCCGAGCCGCAGCGTATCGTGCGCGGCGATCCGCACCGGGCAGCCGGCACGCGCGACCGGCGTGCGGCCGTCGCGCAGCGCGACCAGCTCGACGGTCGCGGACAGCGGCGCCGGCCGCTCGTTGAGCACGTGCACGTCGAGCCCGTTGAGCCCTTCGTCGACGAGCAGCACCTGCACCGGCTGCAGCACCTGGCGCAACGCGTACCACGCCGATTTCGGCCGATGCGAGGCGTCGATCACGCCCCAGCCGGCGCCCGGCATCACGTCCTGGAACTGCCAGACGAGCGCGCCCGCGCAGCGCGACCCGTTGCGGCGCCATTCGGAATAGGTGTCGCGCATCACGTCGGCGATCACCGCGCGCGACAGTTCGAAGTAGCGTGCCGGATCCTCGCGTCGCAGGCGATCGGGCGTCACGTCGTAGAGCGTGCGCAAATAGTGGTCACGCACATCGTCGAAATCCCACGACGTGCCGGGGTCGCGCGGTACGGCCGCTTTCCAGCGCGGTTCGTGCACGCCCGGCCAGCCGAGCTCGTCGAGCATCGCGTTGGACGGCACGTTCGCGAACGCGAGACATTCGCTCGCGAAGCGCACGTCGGCGCGGCGCGCGTCCTCGAGCGGGCGCAGATAGGCGCCGACGCCGTAGTAGTGCGACACGCGCTCGCGCGGCACGAACGGCAGCACGCCGCCGTCCGGCGAGTCGGAGACGTACACGACGTCCGGCCGCCGCGCGGCCGCGTGGGCGGCCAGCCGCTCGGCCGTCAGCTCGAGAAAGCGCTGTTTCGTGCCGAGTCCCGACATCGCGGCCTGCTGCGCGATCTCGCTGCCGCCGCACAGCACCGCGAGCGACGGCGACGCACGATGACGCAGCAGGAACTGATCGGCTTCGCGATCGACGGCCTCGGCGAACGCCGGATCGTCGAGCGCATAGTCGAAGTTCGCGAACATGAAGTCCTGCCAGACGAGCAGCCCGAGCCGGTCGCACCACGCATGGAACGCATCGGCTTCGTAAGTCATCGTGCCGCCGACGCGGATCATGTTGAAGCCGGCGTCGCGCGCATAGCCGAGCAGACGCCGGTAGGTCGCGTCGTCCGCATGCAGGGCGAGCGGCGCGGCGCTGCTCCAGCACGCGCCGCGCGCAAACACCGGCACGCCGTTCACGCGCAACGCGAAGCCCTTGCCGTCCGCGCCGGCGTCCACTTCGATCGTACGAAAACCGGTTGCGCCGAGCGGGCGGCGTTCGTCGCCGAGATGCAGCTCGACGTCGTACAGCGCGGGTTCGCCGTGCGTATGCGGCCACCAGCGCCTGACGTTCGGTATGGCGACGCTCCCGCGTACGCGGTCGGGCGCGACGCGTTCGAGCGTCGCGACGTGCTCGCCGCAGGCGAGCCGCACGGCGGCGTCATCGGGCAGCGGCGACGCGAAGCCGAGCTCCGCGTCGAGCCAGCCGGTCTCGCCGTCGACGCGCGCTTGCAGATCGCGATGCACGATCACCGGGCCGAGCGCCGGATCGAGCACGTCGACCGGCCGCCACGGGCCGGTCGGCACGTAGGGCGGAAACCAGCCGGGCATGTGCCCGAACAGCGACGTGCGCACCGCGCGCAGGCCGGCCGGTTCGGCGAGCCGCGTGCGCCAGCGTGCACGCCGCGCCGCGCGCACCTCGCGCAGATGCGGCGCCAGCGCGCGGAAGCGGACGGTGAGCCGGTGCGCGCCGTCGAGCGAGACGGGAACATCGTGCGAGACGAACATGCTGTGCGACTGCAGGATCGGCGTGTCGTCGAGCCATGCGTCGGCGAGCGTCGCGAGGCCGTGAAAGCGCAGCACGCGCGGCCCGTGACCGTGCAGTTCCGTTCGGTACCAGTGATCGCGCTCGGCGAGCGACGCGATCTCGTCGGTACGGCCCGCAAGCGCGAGCGCCTGCGCGACCGTACCGGGCACCGGTGCGTCGATCCAGCCTCGTTCGGTCGGCAATTCGCGCGGTTCGTCCGCCGCGCCCGCGTCGGTCGTCAGCATCGACCACGCGGGCGCGGCGCCGGACCGCGTCATCGGCCGAGCGGCATCGCCGCCGCGTCGTGGCGTATCGGTGCGCGATGCAGCAGCGGCGGCGCGATCTGCCGCGCGCACGCGATCAGATCGTGATACGCGGCTTCGATCGCGTCGAGCGTCGCGTCGCCGCGCTCTTCCTTGCCGCGCGAACAGGCGCGCGCGAGCCGGAACTCGAGCACCATCGCTTCGGATGCGATGCGCTCGCAGGCGCTGCGGATGTCGGCGAACGGACCGATGCAGCCGTTCGCCTGCAGCCAGCGCGCGTAATGGCCGAACAGTTCGAAGTTCGCGCCGAGCTGCCGGACCGAGTTGAACGAATACGCGTGAAAGCGTTCGATCGGCGCGTCGGCAAGACGCTTCGCTTCGTCGCGCAGCTGATACCGGAACGCCGCGATCGGATCGACGACCGGCAGCCGCCGCAGGTGGCGCTGCAGCAGCGCGAGCGATGCTTCGCACAGCGCGCGCTCGTCGAGCGGCGGGAAGCGCCGCTTCGCGCACTCGACGTACGGCGGCAGCGTCATCGGCGATGCCTCGCCGACGAGCCCGTCGTAATCGTCGCCGTCGGCCACGTAATAGCCGCTGTTGTGGAAGTAGCCGAGCTGGCGGCGCTCGCGGTCGATCGCATCGATGCCGATCGTCGTCTTCGTGTGCTGCGCGCGATAGCTGATGCCGCGCGTATCGGGCAGGAACCACGCGTCGACTTCGACGATCATCAGATGGCCGCGCGCGACCTGCGTCTCGATGTGGCGGTCGAGCGGCTCGTAGATCGAATGCTCCTGCACGACGATGCCGTACAGCCGTTCGAGTTCGTCGAGCGGAAACTTGAAGAACGTGAACTGGTCGCCCTCGAAATCGAGCGCGATCGTAAACGGCAGCGCCGCATACGGGTTCAAGCCCCACCACCGGAGCACCTCGAGCCACATGTCGACGTAGCAGTTGGTCTGCTTCCAGACCATCTCCGGACCATGCAGCGGATGCGGCAGATAGTGGCGCGCGCGGTGGCGCACCGCGTCGAACGACGCATCCTCGCCGTCGCGGGATACGAATGTCATGGCGTTCCCCACAGTACGTTGCGCACGTCGGCCGGCCATGCCTCGATGTCGAAGCCGTGGTGGCGGAACAGCGCGAGCGTCAGGCGTTCGAGCCCGAAGCCGACGCAGCCGGTGTGCGCGACGTCGTCGGTCGCGGTGCGGATGTTCCACAGCAGGCCGAAGTGGTCCATGTGGTAGTTGAAGCTCAGGCAGGCGGTCTGCCGGCCGTCGTGTTCGATCGGGATCAGCAGCTCGAACTTGAGGTTCTGCTCGCGCTGGCTGTCGGCGACGATCTTGCCGCCGCGCCCGAAGAACGGATCGTTCGCGAGATCGATCGTGTTCGGCAGGCCGAGCGAGTCGATCATCTGCGTGCCGCGTTCGATCCACGTCTGGCGGAACGCGAGAATCTGCTCGGGCGTGCCGATCCGCACGTACTCGCGCATCCGGAACAGCTGCATGCGCGTCGGATCGAGCGACGGCTCGTGACGGAAGCAGTACGAGAAGACATCGAAGATCCGGCCGTCCGGCGGCAGCGCACCGGCGCGTGCGACGACCGGGTAGATCGGATAGCACGCGGCCGGCGTCATCACGACGTAGGTCGGCTTCTGGTTCTCGGTCCAGTCCTCGCCGCGCTCGAGGCATTGCAGCAGCCGCTGATGCTGGTGTTCGTTGCCGCCGAACGAATGCACGCTGCCCGCAAGCTGCGGAAAGCTCTTCATGTATTCGCTGCGCTCGAACTCGAGGCGGCTCATCGCGGGCGGGAAGCGCAGCACTTCCGCGTGCTGGTCCGCACCGAGGCGCGAGACGTACGCGTCGAGCGCTTCGACGACGCGCTCGAACGCTTCGCTGCGGCCGAACAGGCCCTGGATGCCGGTCGAGACCAGCAGGCCCGCATCGATCATTTCGTCGCGCAGCGGGTTCACGCCCGCGCGGTCGAGCGGCGCATCCGCCGGAACGGAGGGGGCAGCGGGGGCTACGGAGAGGCGATCGTTCACGTGTGTTTCTCCAGCGTCGCGGGACGCAGCGCGAGCAGCAGGCTCGAAGTGTTGGTGGCAATGCGGTCGTTGTTGATCATCAGCGGCGCCGCATGCAGGTCTCGAATATGACGGCCGACGCTGAAGGGCGTGCCGTGCTTGTAGCCGGCCATCCCGCAGATCATCATCGCTTCGTGTGCGACCTGAAGCGCGGTCGTCGATACGTAGGTCTTCAGCGTGTTGATCTCGGCGGCCCATGCCATGCCGCCCGACCACGAGCGCGGCGCGCCGCTCTCGTACAGGCGCAGCACGTTGTCGACGCGCGCCTGCATCGCCTGCAGCAGCGCGAGCGATTCGGCGAGCCGCCGCGACGCGGGCGACGAGGCGCCGTCGCTCTGGCGCGCCTGCGCGCGGAAGAACTGGTGTGCACGGTTGAACGCGTCGCCGGCGACGCCGATCCACACGGCGGCCCAGAGAATGTGCGACACGGGCACCATCGTCTGTTCGGCGATCTGCGCGAACGGCACGGGCAGGCATTGCACGGTCGCGCCGTGCGCGTCGAGCATGAAGCCGTTGCTGCAGGTGCCGCGCATGCCGAGCGTGTCCCAGTCGCCGCGGCGCGCGAGCGTATAGCCGTCGCGCAGCAGCGTGACGAGTACCTGCTCGGACGCGGGCGCGTTGGCGTCGCGGCGTGCGGTGGCCAGAATGCCGTCCGCATATTCGCCGTACGAGATCGTCGGCGCGGCCTTGTGCAGCCGGAATTCGCCGCCGTCCGCTTCGAGCGCGCACTGGCTCGCGCGCAGGTTGCCGCCGACGCCGTCTTCCGACGTCGCCGACGCGAGCAGCCACTGATGGCGCACGAGCTGCTGCAGGAACAGCTTGTGCCACCCGTGGTCGACCGCGTGATCGACGACGCACGCGACCTGGATCTGATGCATCGCGAAGACCATCGCCGACGATGCACAGGCGCGGCCGAGGATCGTACACGCCGATGCGACCTCCGCGAGCGAGGCGCCGATACCGCCGAGCCGCGTCGGTACGAGCGCGCTCAGCAGGCGGCGCGAGCGCATCGCCTCGATCGCTTCGACGGGACAGCGCGCATCGCGATCGACGGCATCCGCGTGCTGCGCGGCGATGCGGGCGACGGCGTGCGCGGCTTCGTCGAGCCGGCCCGCGGTGTCGTCCGCTTCGAGTTCGGGCAGGATCGCGTTCATGCGGAGTGCTCGGTGCGTTGGAGGGCGCCGATCGTTTCGGCGAGCGCGTCGATGCTGCGGAACAGATTGCGGTTCAGCAGCTCGTCGGGAATTTCGACGTTGAACTGCCGCTCGAGCGCGAGCATCAGCTGAATCGTGTCGAGCGACGACAGGCCCGCTTCGTACAGATCGTCTGCGTCACCGATCGAATCGACTGCGGCTTCGAGGTGGGCGACTTGCTTGAGAATGGCTCTGATTTCGTTTTTCACATGCAACTCCGGCGTGCGTGGTGTCGTCCGCACGGGAAGAAGCGGCGCAGCGCGCTGACTTCCCCCCGGCAGTCCTGCGTCAGTAGACCACCCGGGGTCGCCGTGTTCTGTTCGCCAACCTACAGTCGGCAGGCCCGATGTGCGCTCGAGTACCGGCGCATGACAACGGTCAAACGCGTGCCGCGGCCGGCACGCCGCTGTCGGCCGAGAGGATCCGCTTCATCTCGTCGCGCACGATGGCGCGACAACCGCACGACATCTTCTCGAGACCCTGCAGATCGGCGAGCACGATCGAGCTGCGGTATTGCCGGATCAGGCCGAGCTTCTGAATCTCGCCGGCCGCATCGGTGACGGTCTCGCGGCGCACGCCGAGCATCTGCGCGAGCATGCTGTGCGTGACCTGAATCTCGATGCTGCGCGAGCGGTCATAGGCCAGCATGAACCATCTGCATAACTGATGTTTCAACACGTGATGGCGACTGCAGAACGTGATTTGCGACACCTGCGCCATCAGCAGGCGCACGCTGACGAACACCAGATGACGAATCACCGGCGATGCGTCGAACGCCGCGGCGAATGCCTGTCGGTCGAGCCGGTAGACGAAGCCGTCGCGGCAGGCGACCGCGCGGCACGGCATCGTGCCGCTGCCGCCGATCACGTCGTCGCAGACGATGCTTTCGCTGCCGATCTCGGCGACCTCGAGCGTCATGCCGCCCGACGACACGTACTGCAGCGAGATCGCGGTCGTGACGGGCAGGTAGACGGCGGCCAGCCTGGCGCCGGGCTCGCACAGCACTTGCCCCGATTTCAGATGGACCAGTTGAAGCTGAGGAATCAGCGCTGCGCGTTCGTCGCGGTCGAGCGCGGCGAGAAACCGGTTTGCGTCGAAGCTGTGGGACAGTTCGATCATGCCGCTCGTGCGAGCGGCGCCATCACGGGCCAGATGGGTCACGGGCATCCTCGATATAAGTGGGCGCACGACGTCGCGGCGGATCTCGCGCAAAGCACGTCGTGTTCGTTTAAATGGATAGGCGGATAGCGCACGAAGGCTAGGGAAACGCTGATTTATTCGGCTCGGCGGTCATCGCAGACGTAGCCG
>NZ_JBQYLP010000017.1:0-121692 GCF_052683555.1 Burkholderia sp. BC1 | reverse complement strand
TACCTATACCGACCAAAATAACCAGCAGATTGCGAATTCCGTTATCGAAGGCAACGTGCTGGACGTGAGTACCCCGGGGACGATCAAAGCGGGGACCAATCTTACCCTCACAAAATCGCTTGCTGCGATCAATAGCAACAATACGGCCGGCCTGGCAGCCGGCTCCGTTCTCGGCACGATCAGCGGCCTGGATCTTGCAACGGACTCAGCCGGTAACGTTACCGATGTGAGCGGCTCGGCGACCTATCCTGCCGCCTCGGGCAACATCACGTCGATCACCGTCAAGTCGGACGGCAATACGGGCTTCCAGTTTTTCGACCAGAACGGCAATGCTCTGAGCACGAACGCCATCAAGGCCGTATTCGACCCGACCTCGGCTGTGCCGGGCGGAACGCTGGCGGCAGCCGCAACGCCTCCCACTCAGTTCATCAACGCGAACGCCGCTGCAACGACGCAATCGGTATCGAACATCGACATCAGCACGGCTAACGGCGCGAACGACGCGATGGAATCGATCGACAACGCATTGACGCTCGTGAACAACATCCAGGCGAGCCTGGGCGCGGCACAGAACCGCTTCACGGCAATTGCGACGACGCAGCAGGCTCAGTCGACCGACCTGTCGCAAGCTCAATCGCAAATCCAGGACGCGAACTTCGCGCAGGAAACCGCGAACCTGAGCAAGGCACAGGTTCTGCAACAAGCCGGCATCTCCGTGCTCGCGCAAGCGAACTCGCTGCCGCAGCAGGTCCTGAAGCTCCTGCAGTAATCGCTTCCCGCAGTCACGCCCGGAGCATCGCGCAGCATGTCGCGCGGCGCCCCGGGCGCTTCGGTCTACGCGAATCGATAACCGACCGAATCGCAATAGACGCAGGATTTCACGCAGCACGCATTCGCATAACCACACACGTATCGCTCGTCCGGGGCACGGAGCCGTCATATGTCCACCGTCAACACCAACACGTCCAGCGCTAGTGCGAACAGCGCGCTCCAGCAAGCCGCGCAATCGATCATCAGCGGCTCGACCGGCAACACGACGATGGACGTCAACTCCCTCGTGACGGCGCTCGTGAATGCAAAAACGGCGGGCCAAGCCGCTGCCATCACGGCAAAACAAACGGCAGACAACACGCAGATTTCCGCCTACGGTACATTGTCCGCAGCACTATCGGCACTTCAGGCCAGCCTGACGACGCTCAGCGACGGCACCATGTTGAGCAAGTTCAGCGCGACCGCGAGCGGCGACGGCATCACGGCGACCGCCGGCAAAGGCGCCGTCGCCGGAGCCTATTCGGTAGGTGTACGCCAGATTGCAAGCGCACAGGTGCTGACGTCGCAAGGTTTCCAGCCGCCCACGCAAGCACTCGGCACCGGCTCGATGACGCTGACGATCGGTGGCAAGTCCAGCACGATCACGCTCGACAACTCGAACAATACGGTCGCCGGCATCGCCGCGGCGATCAATGCGGCGAGCGACAATCCGGGTATTTCGGCGACCGTCGTCAACGGCGTCGATGGCGCGCACCTTGTGCTGCGCTCGACCGCGACCGGCGCAGCCAACGTGATCAATACGACGGTGACGGGCACCGTATCGTCCGCACTGGCCGTTTCGTCGAACGCGGGCGGCACGCCGAGCATCGATAGCAACGGCAACGTCGTCAGCGCCGGCAGCACGGCGCCCTCATCCAACAACGGATGGACACAGTCCGCCGCCGCACAGGACGCGTATGTGACGATTGACGGCACGGCCGTGACGAGTGCGAGCAACACGCTCTCGTCGGCACTGACCGGTGTCACGTTGAATCTGACGTCGGCCGCGGTCGGTACCACACCGCAGGTGCTCACCATCGCGACCGACACGACGTCGCAATCGACCACGATCAACAACTTCGTCAATCTGTACAACACGCTGGTCACCACGTTCGGCACGTTGACGTCCTACAGCCCGACCGCGACCACACAAGGGCCGCTGCTCGGTGATTCGACGTTGAACATGATCCAGAACGGACTCGCGTCGGTCGTCGCCAGCGGCGTGAAGGGCGCCGGTACCACGCAGTCGCTCGCATCGATCGGCATCACGCTTCAGGCTGACGGTACGTTGTCGGTCGACAGCGCGACACTGAACACCGCGCTGCAAAACAACAGCAGCGCAGTGGCCACCGTGTTCAACTCGACCACCGGCGTCGCGGCGAAGATGAACACGCTGATCACCGGCTATCTCGCGACCGGCGGCCCGATCCAGACGCGCACGTCCGCGCTAAACGACGACCTCTCGAACCTGACGAAACAGCAAAGCACGCTGTCCGCCTATCAGACGCAACTCACCAATCAATATCAGGCGCAGTTCACTGCGCTGAACACGCTGATGGCGCAGATGAATAACAATTCGCAGTACCTGACACAGCTCTTCGGCGGGGCGAACAGCCAGGGCGCGATGTCCGCGAACAAGAGCTGAACGACGCGCAATGGAGGCCCTGATGCAAGACCATACCGCTGCCCTCCACGACGACTGGGCCGTGATCGACCGCGTATGGGATCTGACGCAGGCGATCGACGCGGCCGGCAAGCGCCAGGACTGGATCGAAGCTGCACGGCTGGTCGCCGAGCGGTCGCCGCTGCTGATGTCGCTATCGATGCCGCAATCGGATGCCGCCCGCGACATCCTCCGCGCGATTCACGCGGCCGACCAAGACGTGCTGGCCGGCGCGCGGACCGCACAGACGCAGCTGCAGCAAGCTTACCGGCAGGCCATGAACTCGGTACAGAACGCCGGCGAATATCAACGCGTCGCGCAATTCTGAATGCGTGGCACCACCGAATAACAACTACTCGTGTCCTCGATGACACGCTCGTTCGACTCAGCCCGCGTCATGCGGGCTTTTTCTTTTCTATTGTTCGCCCCCGGTCCGCCGCTACGCTGCGTGACTCTGAGCCCCAACGACTCAACTGTTCGACGAACACCCGCCGCAACTCGCCGCGCAGGAACTGGAACTGCACGAACTCGACGACGAGCAGCTCGGCCCGCAATCGCTTGCGTGGCTGCTGGGCGACAACCCGCTCGCTCCGTCCGCGCGCATCGCGGCCGTCATCAGCGGCGGCGGCTCCATCAACGCGCTCGCGTGCATGCCCCACGCGGTGCCGGCCAGCGCGCCCGCGCCGAACAGCGCGGTGGCCCACAGCAAATCGTCCGGCGTACTGCGTTCGTCGTGGCGATCGTTGCGGTGCGCGTCAAGCGTTGCCCGGCCGCCCACCGACAGGCCGCCGCGCCCGAAGCCCGTCAGGCGCTCGGCGATGATGCCGTAGGCGATCGCGAATGCGGCCATGCTGATGCCGAGCAGCAGCACGGGCCGCCCGCGACTGAGCCCGACCGCGAGTTTCGCGACGCCCGTGCCGAGCACGATGAGTACGATCGCGCGCGCCGCCAGCCGCGCCGCACGCATCTCGCCCGGCGCCCAAAGCCATTCACGCCGGCGCACGGCATCCGCGTATTGGGCCGCGCGGCGCGCGAGGACCTGGCGGAACGCGCCGAAGCTCACTTCGCCGTCCGGTTGAGCGGCCAGCCATTCGCACTCGTCCGCGTAGGCGCCGGCGCGCGCCGGATCGACGAGCGTCACGCGCGTGCCCAGCCGGCCGGCCCGCCTCAGATCGATCGCGCCCGCCTGGATCAGCGACAGCGTCATCACCTGCACGACACGCGTCTCTTCGCCGGCGATATAGGCGACCTGCTCGGCGCTCAGGTCCGGCACCGCTTCGCGCGTGAATACACGTCGGCGCCGGCAGCGGTATTCGACCTGCTGCAGGCCGACGATCAGCAGCAGCGCAACGATGCAGGCCGGGATATAGAACGTGAGGAACTGCGGCCCCGTGTAGTTCAGCAGGTTGAGGTCGTGCGCCGACGCACAAGTCGCCGCGACACTTGCGGCGGCCGCCGGCCACGCCAGCTTGGGCAGACGATTGCGCCAGTTGCGCCGCGCCGCGGATGCCGCAGCCCCGCGCTCGCCCGGCTCGCGTGCGGCCGAGCCGCCGTCGGCACGCGACGATGCGGTGTCAGCGCGCGCACGCGCCGGACGAGGCCAGATCGATTCGGGCGGCTCGCAGCCGAACAGCCGACGATAGCTGTCGAGCGTATCGCGATAGCGCTGCTCGTACACGCGTGCCTCGTCCGGCGCGCCCGTGCCGGGCATGTGATGCAGCGGCGCCTGCAATACGTCGGCACAGAACCCGTCCCAGTATTCGCGCGTGTATTGCAGATGGAGATGCCATGCGGCGTCGACCGCGACCGACGGCGTAACCGGATGCCCGGCCGCCTGCGCAAGGAATGCGAAACGCTTGTATTCCTCGATCACGGCCAGTGCGCGATCGTGCGACCAGCCTTCGGCGTCGGCGAGCCGCCGGCTGTATGGCAGCGGCGCATGGGGGTCGTCGGGAGAATAGGCGTTCAGGCGCGCGAGCAGCGCCTGCTGCCAGTCGGCCGGCATGTCGCCGGCGATCGGTGAAGACGGGGTGGTAGCCATCGGCATGGGCGCGATGCGCAGACGGCCGCCGCGATCGTCGCTCGAGTTGTCGTTGCGGGCGATTCTCGCATAACGCGCTTACGCGACGGCGAGGCGGCGTGAGGTGCTCGCGCCTTCACGCATGACTGCGCTGAGACCGGCGATGTATGTCAGTGCGATCGAAACAACGACGAAGCGAAAAGCGACAGAGAGGAAAGCCTGAACAGGCAATTTGGCGCGCCCGGCTGGGATCGAACCAGCAACCCCTGCCTTCGGAGGGCAGTACTCTATCCATTGAGCTACGGGCGCCTGAGACAGTGAAACGACCCCAATAAACAAGATCGCCCACGATTTGGCAAGACGGCAAGGATACCCTGTTTCCAATGACGCGTCCACCTTGCGCGCCGGCTCCCGCCTCCACCCGCATCCCGTGCGGGTAAACACGCGTCATCGCGCCGCTCGCCGTGATGTAAACGTTCCGTCTATAATCGTCCGTGCTTCATTGGACAGCCATTTTGCCGTTGCACCGCGCTCACAATTCCTATTCACGGAGACGAGGCAAGCATGAGCGAAGCACCCCACGAATCTCCCGTCAAAACCCCCGGGCAGCTGATTGCCCTCATCATCGCGTCGTTCGCGATTCCGATTGCCCTCATCGTTCTGTTTGCCACCTATGCGAACCACGCGTTCCGCGCGGGCGCCGGCACGGACGCGCTGTCCGACGATCAGGTCGCGCGGCGCATCGCGCCGATCGCGCAGGTCGACGTGAAGGATGCCAACGCACCGCGCACGTACAAGACGGGTGAGGAGGTGTACAAGGCGGTCTGCGTCACGTGCCACGGCACGGGCGCCGCGGGCGCGCCGAAGTTCGGCAACAAGGACGACTGGGCGCCGCGCATCGCGCAAGGCTTCGACACGCTGCTGAAGACGGCGCTCGCCGGCAAGGGCGCGATGCCGCCGCGCGGCGGCACGAACCCCGACGACGTCAGCGACTACGAGATCGCGCGCGCGATCGTCTACATGGCGAACAACGACGGCGCGAACTTCCCCGAACCGGCCGCACCGGCCGCCAACGCCGCGCAGCCCGCCAGCGGCGCGGCAGGCGCATCGGGCGCCGCCGACGCGGCCAGCGCGCAGATCGCCGCCGCGCAGGCCGCAATCGCCGCGATTCCGAAGGCCGGCGAAAAACCGGCAGCCGCGCCGACCAGCGCCGACGCCGCCTCGGCCGGCAAGGCGCTGTACACGCAGGTCTGCCAGGCCTGCCACGCAGCCGGCGTGCTCGGCGCGCCGAAATTCGGCAGCAAGGAAGACTGGGCGCCGCGCCTGAAGGACTCGATGGACACCGTCTACAACTACGCGCTGCACGGCAAGGGCGCGATGCCGCCGAAAGGCGGATCGAACGCGTCGGATGCCGACGTGAAGGCGGCCGTCGACTACATGGTCAACGCAGCGAAATAACGTACGTCGCGCGATAAAGAAACCCGCGACGCGTTGCGCGTCGCGGGTTTTTGTTTGTCCGCGCAATCGCCGCACCGGCGCTGCGGCATCACTTCTGCAGCAGCGCCTTCAGGCTCGCGAGCCGGTCCTTGGGCGTCATCGGCGCTTCCTCGGGCGTCGGCGGCGGCGCATCGTCGAGGCCCATCTCGGGAATGAACCGCGACGGCTCGCACACGACGGTCTCGCGCGCCCGCTTGCGCTTCTTGCACCAGTTCAGATGCAGGCTGCGCTGCGCGCGCGTGATCGCGACGTACATCAGCCGGCGCTCCTCCTCGATCCGCTCGTCGTCGATCGGGCCGTCGTCCTCGCTGCCGCCGCGGTGCGGCATGATGCCCTCCTCGACGCCGACGAGGAACACGTGCGGATACTCGAGCCCCTTCGACGCATGGACGGTCGATAGCCGCACGGCGTCGGGATCCTCTTCCTTGCCTTCGAGCATCGACATCAGCGCGACGGTCTGGATCAGCCCGAGCAGGTTCTTGCCGGTATCGGCGAGCCCGTCCGCGTTGTGGAAACCGTCGGCCTCGCCGTCGACGGCCTCCGTCTCGGGCTTCGTGCCCTTGCGCTTCAGCCATTCGAGGAACTCGAGCACGTTCTGCCACTTCGACTGCGCCTGCCGCTCGTCGAACGCGTCGTACAGATACGCCTCGTAGTGGATCGCTTCCATCATGTCGTCGAGCACGACGGACGCCGGCTCCTTGTCCGCGCGCTCGGTCAGCCGCTGGATGAAGTCGCAGAACATCCGCAGCGGCTCGATCTGCCGCGCCGACAGCCGCGCTTCGATCCCGCCCATATAAACGGCCTCGAACAGCGACACCTTCGCCTGCCCGGCAAATGCGCCGAGCGCCTCGAGCGTCGTGTTGCCGATCCCGCGGCGCGGCGTCGTGACGGCGCGAATGAAGGCGGGATCGTCGTCGGCGTTCGCGATCAGGCGCAGATACGCGCACAGATCCTTGATCTCGGCCTTGTCGAAGAACGACTGGCCGCCGGACAGCACGTACGGAATCCGCTCGCGCCGCAGCACCTGTTCGAAGATCCGCGCCTGGAAGTTGCCGCGATAGAGGATCGCGTAGTCGCGGAACTGCGCGCGACGCTCGAACTTGTGCGCGGACAGCCGGAACACGACCGATTCGGCCTCGTGCTCCTCGTCGTTGCAGGCGGTGACGGTGATCGCGTCACCCATCCCGTGCTCGGACCACAGCTTCTTCTCGAACAGCTTCGGGTTGTTCGCGATGACGTTGTTCGCGGCCGTCAGGATCCGCACCGTCGACCGGTAGTTCTGCTCGAGCTTGATCACATGCAGCTTCGGAAAATCCTTGCCGAGCTGCGCCAGGTTCTCGAGCGTCGCGCCGCGCCAGCCGTAGATCGCCTGATCGTCGTCGCCGACAGCCGTGAACGCGGCGCGCGGGCCCGCGAGCAGCTTCAGCAGCTGATACTGGCACGCGTTCGTGTCCTGGTACTCGTCGATCAGCAGGTAGCGCAGCTTGTTCTGCCAGCGGTCGCGCACCTGCTCGTTCTTCGCGAACAGCTCGGTCGGCAGCCGGATCAGGTCGTCGAAGTCGACGGCCTGGTACGCGTGCAACGTCGCGACGTAGTTGCGGTACACGAGCGCGGCCTGGTGCTCGTCCTCGTTCGCGGCGATGGTCATCGCCTCCTCGGGCGTGACGAGGCCGTTCTTCCACAGCGAAATGATGTTCTGGATCTTGCGGATCAGGCCCTTGTCGGTCGTGCCGATCTGCTCCTGGATCATGCCGAAGCAGTCGTCCGAATCCATGATCGAGAACTGCGGCTTCAGGCCGACGTGCTCGGCCTCCTGGCGCAGGATCTGCACGCCGAGCGAGTGGAACGTGCAGACGGTCAGCTGGTTCACGGGCACCTTGCGCCCTTCCTTGCCGGGCGTCGTGAGCGTCTTGCCTTCGAGCAGCTTCGACACGCGCTCGCGCATTTCGGCGGCCGCCTTGTTCGTGAACGTGACGGCCGCGATGTGGCGCGGCTCGAAGCCCTTCGCTTCGATCAGGTGCGCGATCTTCTGCGTGATCACGCGGGTCTTGCCGCTACCCGCGCCGGCGAGCACGAGGCAGGGACCGTCGAGGTAGCGCACCGCTTCGTTCTGAGCGGGGTTCAGGCCTGCGGACATGATGTCGGATGATGTTGCGGTTGACGGCGATGGGCCGGGAGGATGCCGCGCGCGCCGGGGGCTGCGAAGCACGCGCATGCGCGGACAGGACGCGCATGTTAACACGTCGGCGGCGCGCGTTTCGCGAAGCCCGCCGCCGACCGCCGGCACGGCGCGCCCACGATCGCGCGGTGGGCCGAGCGCCGGCGCGCGTCGCCGTCGCCGTCTCACCTCGGCCGAACGGCCGATCGCGCCCCACCGCGGCGTCATGCCAAAATAGCCGGTCGTCATCGCGCCGCCCAGGCGCGCGATCCTTCCGTTTCATTCGTCGCCAGGAATTGCCATGTCGTCATTGCTCAGGATTGGTCTGATGGGTTTCGGTTTCGCGGGCGCCACGTTTCACGCGCCGGTGATCGCCGCGAGCGGCCGCACGGAGGTCGCCGCGATCGCGACGGGTCAGCCCGATCGCGCGCGCGCCGCGTATCCGGGCGCGCGCATCGTCGCCGATCTCGACGCGCTGCTCGCACTCGACGACATCGATTGCGTCGTGATCGCCACGCCGAACGACACGCACTTCGCGCTCGCGCGCCGCGTGCTCGAGGCGGGCCGCCACGTCGTCGTCGACAAGCCGGTCACGCTGACCGCCGACGAAGCGCTCGCGCTCGCCCGGCTCGCGAATGCGCGCAGCCGCCTGTTCGCGCCGTTCCACAACCGCCGCTGGGACGGCGATTTCCTCACGGTGCGGCGACTCGTCGAATCGGGCGAGCTCGGCCGCCTCACCTATTTCGCATCGCACTTCGACCGCTTCCGGCCCACGCCGCGCACGCGCTGGCGCGAGGAGCCGGCCCGCGGCGGCGGCCTGCTGCTCGACCTCGGCCCGCACCTGATCGATCAGGCGCTTGCGCTGTTCGGGCTGCCCGAGACGGTGAGCGCGACCGTCAAGACGCGCCGCGACAACGGCACCGCGCCGGATTTCGTACATCTGCTGCTCGGCTATCCGGACAAGGACGTCGCGCTGCACGCGAGCGCGCTGTCGGCGATCGAGCCGGCGCGCTTCACGCTGCACGGCACGCGCGGCAGCTATCAGAAATACGGCCTCGACACGCAGGAAGACCAGCTGAAGGCCGGCCTTACGCCCGACGACGTCGAATTCGGCGGCGGCAACCGCCCGGGCGTGCTGCGCGTGCTCGAGGGCGAGATCGAAGTCGAGCGGCCGGTGCCGACGCTCGACGGCCAGTACGCGGAGTTCTACCGCGCGCTCGCCGCGGCGGTGCAAGACGCGGCGCCGTTCCCGGTCACGCCGCAGGACGCGGTCGACGTGATGACGATCATCGAGCTCGCCGCACAGAGCGAACACGACGGGCGACGGCTGCCGTTCGTGCGGCGCACGATCTGACGGCGCGCGGCGCGGCAGCGCGGCTCGGGCGTCGCTGCTCGCACGCTTGCGGCGGCCGCTTTCCCGCGGCCGCCTGCGCGCCGCCGCGCGAGCGCGAGCCGCTATCGGCGGCCGTCCCGCTCGCGCCGCCCCGCCGCCCCGGCCCAACATTCCGTTACAACTGGCGCGGGAACGAAAGTCAGCGGTGCGCCGGTCTGACGCGTTTCCCAAAAAGCCGATCCGACACCCTATCCTCAGGAGAATTCGATGCAACGGTTGGTTCGCGCAGCGCTCTGCTGCGTCCTGATTTCCTCGCTCGCTGCGTGCGTCGTCGAGCGGCCGCGGCCCGTGCGTCCGGCGCCCGCCCCTGCGGCGCCCGCGCCGCGCCCGAATCCGCAGGCGGCCGCCAACGAGCGGATGCAGCAGGTGCTCGGCCGCATCGACATCCTTCACCGCCGCATCGACACGCGCGTGAACGGCGGCGCGTATCCGCCGCCGTACGGCGCCCAGCTGCACCATCGTCTCGACGTGATCCGGCAGGAATCGAGCGACATGGCCGGCCAGCACGGCGGCGGGCTGTCGGCCGACGAACAGCGCGTGCTGAATCAGGAACTGGACACGGTCGCGCGCGCGATCGGCGAGTGATCCGGCACCCGTCGCGGCTGAAAAACGGGGCGGTGTCGGGCACCGCCGCTTGTCGCGAAGCGACATTCTTTTGCTCAAATTGACAAGGCTCGACCGCTCGCGTACAGTCGCCCGCACGCGTCGGGAGAGCGCGTGACCGCAGCGTTTCAGCATCGGTCGCGCCGCCGAAGGGGCACACCCGCAAACTCTCAGGCAAAAGGACCGACCGCGTCGGGGAATCCCGTCCGCGCTTCGCGCGGGCCGCACCACTCCCCGCACTCTGGAGAGCGGCAGTAGCCGGTTGCGCATGCAGCGCCGGCAGGCTGCCCACCGAAGGGGCGCGCGTTTGCCGGGTCAATCCCGCAGCGCAATCTCTCAGGTATCGAGGACAGAGGGGCATGTACAGGATCGCTCGCCGGCCCATCGCCGCAGCGGTCGGCACATGGCCGTTCTGATCCGCGCGCAAGCGCCTTGCCTGAGGCCTCGATGACTGCACTGAAACATACCCCGCTCAACGCCGCGCATCGCGCACTCAATGCCCGCATGGTCGACTTCGGCGGCTGGGACATGCCCGTCAACTACGGCTCGCAGATCGAAGAGCACGAAGCGGTGCGCACCGACGCCGGCATGTTCGACGTGTCGCACATGTGCGTCGTCGATTTCACCGGCAGCCGCGCGCGCGCCTTCTTCGAGCACGCGATCGCGAACAACGTCGGCAAGCTCAAGACGCCCGGCAAGGCGCTCTACTCGTGCCTGCTCAATCCGCAAGGCGGCGTCATCGATGATCTGATCGTCTATTACTTCACCGAAGACTTCTTCCGCGTGGTCGTCAACGCCGGCACCGCCGACAAGGACATCGCCTGGTTCAACCAGCTCAACGAGCAAGGCGGCTACGGGCTCACGATCGCGCCGCGCCGCGATTTCGCGATCGTCGCCGTACAGGGTCCGAACGCGCGCGAAAAGGTCTGGGCGACCGTGCCGGCCGCGCGTGCCGCGACGAGCGAGCTGAAGCCGTTCAATGCCGCGCAGGTCGCCGGCACGCCGTTCGGCGATCTGACGGTCGCCCGCACCGGCTACACGGGCGAGGAC
Source organism: Burkholderia sp. BC1 (assembly GCF_052683555.1). NCBI lineage: Bacteria > Pseudomonadati > Pseudomonadota > Betaproteobacteria > Burkholderiales > Burkholderiaceae > Burkholderia > Burkholderia sp. BC1. Next base: position 110,498 of record NZ_JBQYLP010000017.1, on the reverse strand, counting down.
GGCTTCGAAGTGATCGTCCCGGCCGTGCACGTCGAGGCGCTGTGGAACGCGCTGCAGCAGCACGGCGTGCGTCCGTGCGGGCTCGGCGCGCGCGACACGCTGCGGCTCGAAGCCGGCATGAACCTGTACGGCCAGGACATGGACGACACCGTCTCGCCGCTCGACGCGGGCCTCGCCTGGACGGTCGACCTGTCGACGCCGCGCGCGTTCGTCGGCCGCGAAGCGCTCGAGCGTAACGGCACGCGCGCCGCATTCGTCGGCCTGATCCTGCAGAAGGAAAACGGCAAGGCGGGCGGCGTGTTGCGCGCGCACCAGAAGGTCGTCACGCCGCACGGCGAAGGCGAGATCACGAGCGGCACGTTCTCGCCGTCGATGCAGGAATCGATCGCGTTCGCCCGCGTGCCGACGGCCGTTCAGGTCGGCGACACGGTTCACGTGCAGATTCGTGACAAGCAACTTCCCGCGCGCGTGGTAAAACTGCCGTTCGTGCGCAACGGCAAGGTCCTCGCTGCGTAACGACCGGGAGTGCCTCCCGGTTCGCCGGGATATGGCGCCCGGCAAAACAACCGCATCGGTGCGCCCGCCCGGCGCGCCGGCACAACGAATCACACTTTTATCCAGGAGCATCCGATGAGCAACGTCCCGGCCGATCTGAAGTACACCGAGGAACACGAGTGGATCCGTACCGAAGCAGACGGCACGCTGACGGTCGGCATCACCGATCACGCGCAGAGCACGCTCGGCGACATCGTCTTCCTCGAACTGCCGGAAGTCGGCAAGCAGGTGACGGCCGGCGACGCGGTGGGCGTCGTCGAGTCGGTGAAGGCCGCGTCCGACATCTATTCGCCGGTGTCGGGCGAAATCGTCGAGATCAACTCGGCGATCGTCGACACGCCGGACTCGGTCAACAGCGACGCATACGCGAGCTGGCTGTTCAAGATCAAGCTCGCCGACGGCGCATCGACCGACAAGCTGATCGACGCGGCCGCCTACGGCAAGCTGATCGACTGATTTTTCCGACCCGAAACGCGCGGGGCCGGCAGCCATCCGGCGCCGCGCAAGCCGGAAGCGGTCGCCGCGCCGCTTCCGGTCGACCGCCCAGCATGGGGCCGGACCGGCGCCGATACGCCGCTCCGTCCCGATAGGAACGCCATGAAGCTCGAACACCCGGACCGCCTGATGAACCGCACGCCCCTCTCGCTCGCCGCGCTCGAAACGCACGACGCGTTCGCCGAACGCCACATCGGCCCCGATGCCGCCAGCCAGCAGGCCATGCTCGACACGCTCGGCTTTGCGTCGCGCGCCGCGCTGATCGAGGCCGTGATCCCGGCCTCGATCCGCCGCAACGAAACGCTGCCGCTCGGGCCGTTCTCGCAGCCGAAGAGCGAAGCCGAAGCGCTCGCCGCGCTGCGTGCGCTCGCGGACAAAAACCAGGTGTTCCGCTCGTATATCGGCCAGGGCTATTACGACACGCATACGCCGGCCGTGATCCTGCGCAACGTGCTCGAGAATCCGGCGTGGTACACGGCCTACACGCCGTACCAGCCCGAAATTTCGCAGGGCCGTCTCGAGGCGCTGCTGAACTTCCAGCAGATGGTGACCGACCTGACGGGGCTGGCGATCTCGAACGCATCGCTGCTCGACGAAGCAACCGCCGCGGCTGAAGCGATGACGCTGCTGCAGCGCGTCGGCAAGCCGAAGTCGAACGTGTTCTACGTCGCCGACGACGTGCTGCCGCAAACGCTCGAAGTGATCCGCACGCGCGCGCTGCCGATCGGCATCGAAGTGAAGACGGGCCCGGCCGCCGACGCCGCGCAGTCGAACGCGTTCGGCGTGCTGCTGCAGTATCCGGGCGTGAACGGCGACGTGCGCGACTACCGCGCGCTGACCGATGCGATCCATGCGGCCGGCGGCCACGTCGTCGTCGCGGCCGACCTGCTCGCGCTGACCGTCCTGACGCCGCCCGGCGAATGGGGCGCGGACGTCGCGGTCGGCAATACGCAGCGCTTCGGCGTGCCGATGGGCTTCGGCGGCCCGCACGCCGCGTATCTCGCGGTGCGCGACGAATTCAAGCGCCAGATGCCGGGCCGCCTCGTCGGCGTGACGGTCGACGCGCAAGGCAAACCGGCGCTGCGCCTCGCGCTGCAGACGCGCGAACAGCACATCCGCCGCGAAAAGGCGACGTCGAACGTCTGTACCGCGCAGGCGCTGCTCGCGATCATGGCGAGCATGTACGCCGTCTATCACGGCCCGCACGGTCTGAAGACGATCGCGCTGCGCGTGAACCGCATCGCCGCGCTGTTCGCGGCCGGCGTGAAGCAGCTCGGCTTCGCGACGGTCAACGACACGTTCTTCGACACGGTCACCGTCGACACCGGCGCACGCACCGCGCAGGTCCACGCATTCGCGAACGCGAAGCGCATCAACCTGCGCCGCGTCGGCGACACGCGCGTCGGCGTATCGATCGACGAAACGACGACGCGCGACGATCTCGCCGATCTGCTCGCCGTGTTCGCGCAGGCGGCCGGCGGCACCGCGCCGTCCGTCGACGCATTGGACGCGGGCCTCGGCGGCGAAGCTGCGCTGCCGGCCTCGCTCGTGCGTACGAGCGCGTACCTGACGCACCACGTGTTCAACCGCCACCATTCCGAAACGGAAATGCTGCGTTACCTGCGCAGCCTGTCGGACAAGGATCTCGCGCTCGACCGCTCGATGATCCCGCTCGGCTCCTGCACGATGAAGCTGAACGCGACGTCCGAGATGCTGCCGGTCACGTGGCCCGAATTCGGCCGCATTCACCCGTTTGCGCCGGCCGAGCAGACCGTCGGCTATCGCGAGATGATCGACCAGCTCGAGCAGATGCTCGTCGCGGCCACCGGCTACGCGGCCGTGTCGCTGCAGCCGAATGCGGGCTCGCAGGGCGAGTACGCGGGCCTGCTGATCATCCACGCATACCATGCGTCGCGCGGCGAAGGCCACCGCGATGTATGCCTGATCCCGGCGTCCGCGCACGGCACGAACCCGGCGTCGGCGCACATGGCCGGCATGAAGGTCGTGGTCGTCGCGTGCGACGCGCAGGGCAACGTCGACATCGCCGATCTGAAGGCGAAGGCCGAGCAGCATTCGGCGAACCTCGCGGCGATCATGATCACCTATCCGTCGACGCACGGCGTGTTCGAGCAGAACGTGCGCGAGATCTGCGAGATCGTGCATGCGCACGGCGGCCAGGTGTACGTCGACGGCGCGAACATGAACGCGATGGTCGGCCTGACCGCGCCGGGCCAGTTCGGCGGCGACGTGTCGCACCTGAACCTGCACAAGACGTTCTGCATCCCGCACGGCGGCGGCGGCCCGGGCGTCGGCCCGGTCGCGGTCGGCGCGCACCTCGCGAAGTTCCTGCCGAACCAGCGTTCGACGGGCTACACGCGCGGCGAAGACGGCATCGGCGCCGTGTCGGCCGCGCCGTACGGCTCCGCGTCGATCCTGCCGATCTCGTGGATGTACATCGCGATGATGGGCGCGAAGAACCTGACGGCCGCCACGGAAACCGCGATCCTCAACGCGAACTACATCGCCAAGCGGCTCGCGCCGCACTATCCGGTGCTGTATTCGGGCCCGGGCGGCCTCGTCGCGCACGAGTGCATTCTCGATCTGCGTCCGATCAAGGACTCGAGCGGGATCACCGTCGACGACGTCGCGAAGCGCCTGATGGACTACGGCTTCCATGCGCCGACGATGAGCTTCCCGGTGCCGGGCACGCTGATGGTCGAGCCGACCGAATCGGAGTCGAAGGAAGAACTCGACCGCTTCATCGACGCGATGATCGCGATCCGCGACGAAATCCGCGCGGTGGAGGAAGGCCGCGCCGATCGCGAGGACAACCCGCTGCGTCACGCGCCGCACACGGCCGCGGTCGTCACCGCGAACGAATGGCCGCATGCGTACTCGCGCGAGCAGGCTGCGTACCCGGTTGCATCGCTCGGCACGAACAAGTACTGGCCGCCGGTCGGCCGCGCCGACAACGCGTACGGCGACCGCAACCTGTTCTGCGCGTGCGTGCCGATGTCGGACTACGCATAACGCAGCGCCGGCCCGATCGTCCGGCGCGCCTTGCCCCGCACGCCGCCGCGCGCAGCGTGCGGGGCGCGTGCCGCAGGCCGATCCGCCTCACATTCGTCCGCCAATCCGGCTAACATCACGCGATCCAGCCAAACGAGGAGTTCCGTATGGTGCGTCCGATGTTTCCGGGCCACGACGCGACGCAGACTCGGCGCCGCACGCGCGCCGGCCGCTTCGTGCCGACGCTCGCCGCGTCGCTGTCGTTTGCCGCTGCCGGCTTCGGCGCGGCCGGCAGCGCGCACGCGGCGATGAATTTTTGCGCGGCGCCCGCCCTGCAGGCGAGCGAGACGACGCATGCCGAGCCGGGCGTGCAGGCGCTGATCCGCAGCGTCGACGCGCGCATCGGCGAGCAGCCGCACGCGATGGCGCGCGTGCACACCGAAGGCACGCTGCCGCACGAGGGGATCTACGATCAAAGCGTCGAAGCGCTGAAGGACATGGATCTGATGCGCGACGCCGCGCTCGCGTGGCGCGTGACGAATGCGCCGCGCTATCTGCAGCTCGTCGACCGGTTCCTGTCCGTGTGGGTTTCGACGTATCAACCGAGTTTCAATCCGATCGACGAGACGCGCTTCGAGAGTCTGATCCTTGCGTACGACATGACCGCGAGCGCGCTGCCGGTGAAGACGCGCAACGCGACGTCGGCGTTCATCGCGAAGCTCGGCGCCGGCTATGTCGCGCAGATCGACGCGCAGAAGCGGCCGCTCACCGGCATCTGGCGCAACAACTGGCAGAGTCATCGGATCAAGCTGATCGCGCTCTCGGCGTTCACGCTCGGCGACCGCAAGATGATGAACGCCGCGCAGCGGCTGTTCGTCGAGCATCTGGCCGACAACATCGGCCCGGACGGCGCGACCTCGGATTTCGATGAACGCGATGCGCTGCACTATGCGGTCTACGATTTGCAGCCGCTCGTCACGGCCGCGCTGGCCGCGCGCCGCTTCAACCGCAACTGGCTGCGCGAGCGCGGAACGAACGGCGCGACGCTCGCCGCGGCGCTCGACTGGCTCGTACCGTACGCGCTCGGCGAGAAGACGCACGAAGAATTCGTGCATTCGACGGTACCGTTCGATGCGAAGCGTCGCGAGGCCGGCTTGCCGGGCTATACGGGGCAGTGGGACCCGAAAAACGCCACCGAACTGTTTCATCTCGCTGCGCGGCTCGACGGGCGCTACGCCCGCGTCGCGCAGCAGCTTTCTCCAACGCCGCCCGCATGGCTCGCCGCGTGCCTGCCGTTGCAGGCGCGCTAGTTTTTTATCGCAAGGCAGGAATTCAAATGGCAGTCAGCGTGTTTGACCTTTTCAAGATCGGCATCGGGCCGTCCAGTTCGCATACGGTCGGACCGATGCGCGCAGCGCTGATGTTCGTCCAGGGCCTCGAGCGCGACGGGCTGCTCGACGCGACTGCGCACGTGAAGGTCGAGCTGTACGGTTCGCTCGGCGCGACCGGCAAGGGTCACGGCACCGACCGCGGCGTGATGCTCGGCCTGCTCGGCGACGCGCCCGACACGGTCGATCCCGACACGATCGGCGCACGGCTCGAACAGGTGCGCACGTCGAAGCAGCTCGCGCTGCTCGGCAAGCACGCGGTGCCGTTCGTGCTGAAGGAAAACATCGCGTTCTACCGGCAGGCGCTACCCGAGCACCCGAACGGGATGAAGCTGCGCGCGTCCGACGCGAACGGCGCGGTGCTCGCCGAGCGCACGTATCTGTCGGTCGGCGGCGGCTTCGTCGTGACGGCCGGCGCACCGAACACGAAGGTGCTGAGCGCAGCCGAACAGATGACGCATCCGTTCCGCACCGGCGCCGAGCTGCTCGCGCTGACCGAGTCGACCGGCAAGTCGATCGCGCAGCTGATGTGGGAAAACGAGCGTGCGTGGCATACCGAGCAGGAGACGCGCGACGGCCTGCTGAAGATCTGGGCCGTGATGCAGTCGTGCGTGTCGCGCGGCTGCGGCATCGGCAACCCGGACGCCGAAGGCAACCTGCCGGGCCCGTTCCAGGTGAAGCGCCGCGCGCCGCAGCTGTACCGCGCGCTGACGGGCAACCCGGAGCGTGCGCTGCAGGATCCGCTGTCGATGGTCGACTGGATCAATCTGTATGCGATCGCGGTGAACGAGGAAAACGCGGCAGGCGGGCGCGTCGTCACCGCCCCGACCAACGGCGCGGCCGGCATCATCCCCGCCGTGCTGCATTACTACACGCGCTTCACGCCGGGCGCGAACGAACAGGGCGTGATCGACTTCCTGCTGACGGCCGCCGCGATCGGCATTCTGTACAAGCTCAACGCGTCGATTTCGGGCGCGGAAGTCGGCTGTCAGGGCGAAGTCGGCGTCGCCTGCTCGATGGCGGCCGGCGCGCTCGCGGCGGTGCTCGGCGGCACGCCGCGCCAGGTCGAGAATGCGGCCGAGATCGGCATGGAGCACAACCTCGGCCTCACGTGCGACCCGGTCGGCGGGATGGTGCAGATTCCGTGCATCGAGCGCAACGCGATGGCGTCGGTGAAGGCCGTCAACGCGGCGCGCATGGCGCTGCGCGGCGACGGCTCGCACTACGTGTCGCTCGACTCGGTGATCAAGACGATGCGCGAAACCGGCGCCGACATGAAGACGAAGTACAAGGAAACGTCGCGCGGCGGGCTGGCCGTGAACATCGTCGAGTGCTGAGCGGCGGCCGTCATGGCCGCTCGCCCCGACCGCGCGATACGCACCCGCCTTCCATCGGCGGGCCGTCGCGCGCCGGCCGCCCTCGCGGCCGTTCGAACCGGCCGGCCGCGGTGTCCGTCGCCGACATGACGACGCAGCTCGCGCGCCCTGCGTTCCGACACTTTTCATCGGCCGGCATACCGAAGCCCCGCCAACGAGCGTAATCTGTACGTCCCGCTACCCAGGGAGACGGCAGCCCATGTCGCATTCCAAGGATCTCGAGCAGCCCGCCACCACCGGCGCCCGACTGCTCGTCGACGCGTTGCTCGCCAATCACGTCGAACGCGTGTTCTGCGTGCCGGGCGAGAGTTTTCTCGCCGTACTCGATGCGCTCGCGGACGACACCGCGCGCATTCAGACGGTCGTCTGCCGCCACGAGGCGGCCGCCGCGAACATGGCGGAAGCGGTCGGCAAGCTGACCGGCCGCCCCGGCATCGCGTTCGTCACGCGCGGGCCCGGCGCGACGCACGCGTCGATCGGCGTGCATACCGCATTCCAGGATTCGACGCCGATGATCCTGTTCGTCGGCCAGTGCGCACGCGAGCACCTCGATCGCGAGGCGTTCCAGGAAATCGACTACCGGCGGATGTTCGGCCAGATGGCGAAATGGGTCGCGCAGATCGACGATCCGCGCCGCATCCCCGAATATCTGAGCCACGCCTTTCACGTCGCGACATCCGGGCGGCCGGGGCCGGTCGTGCTCGCGCTGCCGGAAGACGTGCTGTCCGACGCATGCGCGCCGCAGCCGCCGGTGCCCGCCGCGAAACGCGTCGCGGCCGCGCCGTCGCCGGCCCAGATCGACGAGCTGCGCGAGCGGCTCGCGCGCGCGGAACGCCCGTTCGCGATCGTCGGCGGCAGCGGCTGGACGCCCGAGGCCTGCGCGAATCTGCGCACCTTCGCCGAACGCTGGCAGTTGCCGGTGGGCTGCGCATTCCGGTATCAGGACACGTTCGACAACGCGCATCCGAACTACGCGGGCGACGTCGGGCTCGGCATCAATCCGGCGCTCGCGAAGCGCATCCGCGACGCCGACTTGCTGCTCGTGCTCGGCCCGCGCCTCGGCGAAGCGACGACCGGCGGCTATACGCTGCTCGACATCCCGAAGACGCGGCAGACGCTGATCCACGTGCATCAGGGCGCGGACGAGCTGGGCCGCGTCTATGCGGCCGACCTGCCGATCGTCTCGGGGATGCCGGAGATCGCCGCGCCGCTCGCCGCGCTCGAGCCGCCCGCCCCGCTTCCGTGGGCCGGCACGGCCGCCGACGCGCACCGCGCCTACCGCGAGTGGCATGCGCCGCTGCCGATGCCGGGCGACGTGCAGCTCGGCGACGTGATGGTGCAGCTGCGCGAGCGGCTGCCGCACGATGCGATCGTGACGAACGGCGCCGGCAACTATGCGATCTGGCTGCATCGTCATTTCGCGTACCGGCACTTCCGCTCGCAGCTCGCGCCGACGAGCGGCGCGATGGGCTACGGCGTGCCGGCCGCGCTCGCCGCGAAGTCGCTCTATCCCTCGCGCGCGGTGGTCGCGCTGGCCGGCGACGGCTGCTTCATGATGGCCGGCAACGAACTGGCGACCGCGATGCAGTACGGGCTGAACATCGTCGTGATCGTCGTCAACAACGGGCATTTCGGCACGATCCGCATGCATCAGGAGCGCAACTATCCGGGCCGCGTGCACGGCACGGGCCTCACGAACCCCGACTTCGCCGCGTATGCGCGCGCGTTCGGTGCGCATGGCGAGACGGTCGTGCGCACGGCAGAATTCGCGCCGGCGCTCGACCGCGCGCTGACCTGCGGGCTGCCCGCGCTGATCGAGATCCGCATTCCGCAGGACGCGAGCACGCCGGCCGCGACGCTCGAACAGATCCGCGAGCAAGGCCGTCGCGCGCGCGGCGCATGACGGTGGCCACGCTCGCCGCGCCGGCCGCCGCCGCACTGTCGCACGACGCGGCGCTCGCGTTTCCCGGCACGCTGCTCGCGCCCGACCGCATGCTCGTCGCGCCGTACGACCTCGAGCACGGCCCGGCGCGCGCGGCCGGCTACGTGCCGGCCGCGCCGGCGCTGCAGCTGCTGCATGCCGCGCAGCGCCCGTTCCGGCTCGACTACAGTCGCGCGACGCAGGTGCACGTGATCAACGGGATGGGCGTCGCGCTCGGCGATTCGGTGATCGGGCTGACCGCGCTCGCCGCGCTGCGCGACGCGCATCCGGACCTGCGCTTCACGCTGTATCGGCCCGCGCGTGCGCCGCGCTACGTCGAGGCGCTCTATGCGCTCGCGGCCGACGTCGTCGCGCCGACGCGCGCGCTGCCGTGCGCAGCCGACGCGCTACCCGCGCACGCACCGTGCATCGACATCGGCAATCACCTGTACTGGCCGGCGTTCGCGCATATGCCGATGATCGATTTCTTCCTCGATGCGCTCGGTGCGGACCCTGCCGCCGTGCCGGCATCGGCGAAGCGCAACGGCTGGCTCGCGCGGCTGGAGCTTCCTGCGCTGCCGGCGGCATGGCGGCGGCCTTACGTCCTGTTCTGCGCGGACGCGAGCACCGCGGTGCGCAGCGTCCCGCGGGCCCGGCGCGCGATGCTCGTCGACCGGCTCGCGCAGCGCTACGGGCTGCCCGTGGTCGGGGTCGGGCCGGTCGCACATCCGGCCTACGTCGACGTGAGCGAGGAGGCAGCCGGCGACACCGCGCGCTTCATCGCCTGGGTGAAAGGCGCGAGCCTGCTGTTCGCACCGGACACGGCCGCGCTGCACGTCGCAGCCGGCTTCGATGTGCCGAGCGTCGCGTGCTTCACGACGATCGAGCCGGCACTGCGCGTGCGCGACTACCCGCATTGCGTGTCGATCGAACTCGAGGTGCCGGCCGAACTGCGCGGCCTGCATCGCAGCGAGCAGCCCGACGACATCGCGGCGATCGATGCGGCCTACGGCGCGCTCGACTGGGATGCGGTGCCGTGGCCGGCTGCGCGGACGGCTGCGCCATAGCGCGCGCCGGCAGCGGCCGGATGCATGCGCAACGCGATCGGCAGCACGCGCGACGGCGACGCTGCGCGCGATTCGCGCGACGTGACCGAGGCGGCCGATACGCGCGCCCGCGCGTGCATCACCCCGCGGCGAGCGCGTCGCGCTCGCGCAGCGTATCGGAGGGCCGCTTGCCGAACAGCCGTCGGTAATCGGTCGCGAACTGGCTCAGATGCCAGAATCCCCACGCTTCCGCGACATCCTGCACCGAGCCGGCCGCGCGGCCGCACAGATCGCGCCGCGCGCCGTTCAGCCGCAGTGCGCGCAGATACGACGCGGGCGCCATGCCGAGCACGTCCTGGAAGCAGTACTGCAGCGTGCGGCGGCTCACGTGGAGCTGCTCGCACAGTTCCGGCACGCCGACCGGCCGCGTGCGATGCGCCAGCACGTAGTCGCGCGCCTGCTCGACGATCCAGCGCCGCGTCGAGGGCGCAGCGCCGCTGCCATCGTCGCCCGGCTGCGCGCAGGCGTCGAACAGCGCGGCCAGCACCTCGGCCTGCAGCGCATCGCGCTGCGCGCCGGGCAACTGGCCGCCGCCGGCCGCCGCGCCGTCGAGCCGGCGGCCGAGCAGCGCGCACAGGCGCGCGAGCCGCGCATCGCCGATCCGGATCACGCGCTGGGCGAACAGCCGCTCGTCGAGCGCGCGATGTTCGACCTGCTCGGCATAGCGGCGCAGCACCTCGCCGCGCACGACGACGCCGTAGATCGAAAACTGCGCGGGCGTCAGCAATTCGAATTCGACGTTGCCGGGCCGGAACGCGAGCGCGCCGGGGCCGATCCGGCATGCGTCGACGCGCGCGGTGCCGTCGCCGGCGAGCGGAATGCCGAACCAGTACGCGTCGCCGCGCACTTCGCACGCCTGGCGCAGCACATGGCTCGTCGATTCGCGAAACAGTTTCATCGTGTCGAGCGGCAGCTCGGTCAGCGTGCCGACGAAGCGGCCCGCCGCGAGCTGGTCGTAGGTCTGTCGCCAGCCGATCAGGTTGCGCGCCTGCTCGTCCGCGTCGTGCGCGACGCTGACGACCGCCTGCCCGGCCGACGCATCGTCGCCGTGCGCGCTGCGCTGCGTGTCTTCGGCCGTCGGTTCGTCGTGACGTGTCTGTCGTGCATCCATCGTGCTTCTCCTTCACCTGCCGGAACCGCGTCGGTCACGCAAGTCCCGTGCCGAACCGCGCGCGAGGCGGCCACGCCCGAGATTCAACGCTGCGCGCGGCGTACGCCCGCCCGGAGCACGCGTCGGCCGCACCGCCACGGTGCGCGCGTGCATCGCGGCGCGCTCACCGGCTGGCGGCCGGCTGCAGTCGCACGACGCGCGTGCTGCAGTTACCGTACGCCTGCGCGACGGCGAGTTCGACGATCGGGCTGCCGGCCGCCCAAGGGGCGGCGTCCGCGTCGGACAGATCGGTGCGCAGCGTCGCGCGGCCGTTGATCCGGTAGCGGATCGCGCGCACGAAATCGACGAACAGCAGCCCGATCCCGCTGCCGTTACATCGCGCCGCATCGATCCGGCACGCGCCGCTCTGGGCGGGCAGCGCGAACCGCAGCGTCTTCGTATCGATCACGCGAACGACGGGCAGCAGCTCGCCGTCCGGATCGCGGCCGCCCTGCACGATGTCGCAGACGAGCGACGCGCCGCCGCCGCTGCTCGTGCCGACGAACATGAACGGCTGCGTCTCGACGAATTGCCGCACGCCGATGCTGAGCCGCGTCGTCACGACGTCGCTCATCCGTTCGGCTTCGTCGGCGACGCCGAACCGGCGATGCGCGTCGAGCTCGCCTGCATGAAATACCGGATGTCGCGAACGGGGCGTGTCTGTCATGTCGGATGGGACCGCCGCGCGCAGGCGGCGGCCGAAGTCGTGGCCGGCGCAGGCTGCAACGCGTTGCGGTGCGGCCTGCGCCGGGTTTTCGGATAGGCGGCGCGATCGCGAGACGGCCGGGCGCGCCGCCGGCTGCCCGACGTGCGCCCGCGCGTCCGCGCCCGCGTGGCGGCGATCAGAAGAAGCCGAGCGCTTCCGCCTGATAGCTGACCAGCAGGCACTTCGTCTGCTGATAGTTCGACAGCGCCATCTTGTGCGTCTCGCGGCCGATGCCCGACTGCTTGTAGCCGCCGAACGCCGCGTGCGCCGGATACAGGTGATAGCAGTTCGTCCAGACGCGGCCCGCCTCGATCTCGCGGCCCATGCGGTACGCGCGCGTGCCGTTGCGCGTCCACACGCCGGCGCCGAGCCCGTAGAACGTGTCGTTCGCGAGTTCGATCGCTTCCTGCTCGTCCTTGAACGTCATCACCGACGCGACCGGCCCGAAGATCTCCTCCTGGAACACGCGCATCTTGTTGTTGCCGAGCAGCATCGTCGGCTTCACGTAATAGCCGGTGTTCAGTTCGGCGGCCGGCGCCGTGCGTTCGCCGCCCGTCAGGCACTGCGCGCCTTCGCCGCGGCCGATGTCGATGTACGAGAGGATCTTGTCGAGCTGCTGCTGCGACGCCTGCGCGCCGATCATCGTCTGCATGTCGAGCGGATGGCCGGCCTTGATGCGCTCGACGCGCGCGACGGCCTTCTCGATGAAGCGGTCGTAGATCGATTCCTGGATCAGGATCCGCGACGGACACGTGCACACCTCGCCCTGGTTCAGCGCGAACATCGCGAGCCCTTCGAGCGCCTTGTCGAGGAACGCGTCGTCCTGGTCGAGCACGTCGGCGAAGAACACGTTCGGGCTCTTGCCGCCCAGTTCGACCGTCGACGGGATCAGGCTGTCGGCCGCCGCATGCAGGATGTGCTTGCCGACCGGCGTCGAGCCCGTGAACGCGATCTTCGCGATCCGCTTGCTCGTTGCGAGCGCTTCGCCCGCTTCCTTGCCGAAGCCGTTCACGATGTTGACCGCGCCCGGCGGGAACAGATCGCCGATCAGCTCCATCAGCACGAGCACCGACGCGGGCGTCTGCTCGGCCGGCTTCATCACGACACAGCAGCCGGCCGCGAGCGCCGGCGCGAGCTTCCATGCGGCCATCAGCAACGGGAAGTTCCACGGAATGATCTGGCCGACGACACCGGCCGGCTCGTGGAAGTGATACGCGACCGTGTTGTCGTCGATCTCGGAGATCCCGCCTTCCTGCGCGCGGATGCAGCCCGCGAAATAGCGGAAGTGGTCGATCGCGAGCGGCAGGTCGGCCGCCATCGTCTCGCGCAGCGGCTTGCCGTTGTCGATCGTTTCCGCGACGGCGAGCAGCTTCAGGTTCTTTTCCATGCGGTCGGCGGCCGCGAGCAGCAGGTTCGCGCGCTCGGCCACGGACGTCTTGCCCCACTTGCGGCGCGCGGCGTGCGCGGCGTCGAGCGCGAGCTCGATGTCGTCGGCGCCCGAGCGCGGCACGCGGCAGAACGGCTGGCCGTTGATCGGCGACACGTTCTCGAAATACTCGCCCTTCACGGGCGGAACCCACTTGCCGCCGATGTAGTTGTCGTACTGCTGACGATACGGATACTCGACGTCGAGGCCCAGTTGCTTCAGGTCAAACGGGTTCATACATGTCTCCTGTTCATCGTGCTTGTGAGTGCAGCGCCGGTTGGATTGCGCGTCGACGTTTACGCAACATGCATGCCATCCGATCGCGGCGTCGCGCCGGCACGTGCGCGCAATGCGGCGCGCGGCGCGCCGCCGCGCATGCGCTACGCGACTGTGTCGAAACTGAACACCGCGGCTGCGCAGCACGGGCGCGCGGTGTTCGGAATTTTCACAACGCGCGCCTGCGTGCCGGCCGCGATCGCGTGGCATGCGGCTTGCGTATGCATCGCGCATCGTCCTTCTCCGGCCGCCGCGCCGATTCGTTCCATGCATGCACCCGCCCCGCTGACCGACGACGCGATCGCGTTCATCCACGAACAGGCGTTCCTGATCGTCGCGACCTCCGACGACGCCGGCAACAGCGACTGCTCGTATCGCGGCCGGCAGCCGCGCGCCGACGGCAGCCCCACGCCGCTCGTCACGTGCGTCGACGCACGCACGCTCGTGCTGCCCGACTTCGCGGGCAACAACCTGTTCAATACGATCGGGAATTTACTGGTGAACCCGGCGATCGCGCTGCTGTTCGTCGATTTCGTCCGGCAGACGACGTGGCTCGTGCAGGGACGCGCGACGATCGACGAAGACGCGGGACGCTTCTCCGCGCTGTGGCCGGATGCGCGGCGCTATGTGATCGTCGACGTCGAGTGCGCGCAGCCGCGCACCGACGCGACGCTGCCGCCGCTCGTACTCGCGTGACGCGCCGCACGCGCGTGCGCGGCGCCGCGCAACGGGCCGCGCCGCTCAGCGGCCGTTCGTGTCCGCACACGCCGGCCGCCGCGCGCGGCGATTCGGCGGCAGGCTCGCGTGCGTGTCGGCGTGCGTGCCGTCGGCGGTCTGCCGCGCACCGAGAAACGCGAACACGATCGCCGCGCACAGCACGGTGACGATCGCGAGCGCGATCAGCAGGCGGTCGAACGCATGCGTGTAGCTCGCGAGCAGCACCGCGCGGTCGACGCCCGGCAGCGCGGCCGCCGCGCCGGCGAGATCGCCGGTCGCGAGCCGCGCGGCGGCGTGCAGCACGGCGTCGGACGGCGCGCCGGGCGCCGCGCGTTGCAGCCCGCCATGCGCGAGTGCCGCGAGCAGCGCGCCGACGATCGCGAGCGCGATACCCTCGCCGGCCACGCGCGTCGTGCTGAAAATGCCGGTCGCCATCCCCGCGCGCTCCTTCGGCACGACGCTCACCGAGAGCCCGTCCATCAGTCCCCACGGCATCCCGGCCCCGATGCCGATCGCGACCATCGGCGCGATCGCGGCCGGGCCCGCGCCGCCGCGCAGCGCAACGTCGAGCCACATGAGGCCGGCCGCCGCGACGAGCAGCCCGAGCCCCGAGACGATGCCGGCCGGCCACCAGCGCGTGAGCGTCGCGGCCGCGATCGGCACGACGAGCATCGGCGCGGAGATCGCGAGCATCAGCCAGCCCGCGTCGATCTCGCTGAAGCCGTCGATCCCGATGAAGCGCAGCGGCAGCACGACGAGCAGCACGATGTAGCAGCAACACGTCGAGATCGGCAGCGCCTGCACGCCGACGAAACGCGGAATCCGGAACAGCGACAGATCGAGCATCGGCCGCGCGACGCGCGTCTCGATCGCGACGAACGCCGCCGCGCCCAGTGCCGCACCGGCCAACAGTGCGACGACGAGCGGCGCCGTCCAGCCGCGTGCGGGCGCTTCGATCACGCCGAACGTGAACAGCGTCAGCGCGGCCGTGAACGCGACCGTGCCCGGCCAGTCGAGCCCCGTCGCGTGCGGGTCGCGCGACTCCTGCATGCGCGGCAGCCCGAACGCGAGCGACAGCGCGCCGGCCAGCGCGCCCGTCACGAAGATCGCGCGCCAGCCGTAGTGCTCGATCAGCCAGCCCGCCGTCACCGGCCCGAACGCGAGCCCGATCCCGAAGGTCGTGCCGAGCAGGCTGAACGCGCGCGTGCGTTCGGCGCCGTCGAACGTCTGCGCGAGCGCGGCCGTGCCGCCGGCCAGCGCGGCCGCCGCCGCGAGCCCTTGCGCCGCGCGCAGCAGGTCGACGGCGAGCATCGACGGCGCGAACGCGAGCGCGACCGACATCAGCGTGAAGCCGCCGACGCCGGCCGCGAACACGCGCTTGCGGCCGAACTGGTCGGCCAGCGCGCCGGCCGCCATCAGGAAACTGCCGAACGCGAGCATGAACGCGTTCGTGATCCAGTTCATCGCGACCGCGCTGCCGTGCAGGTCGCGGCCGATCGCCGGCGTCGCGACGGCGCCGCCGGAAAACGACAGCGGCAACGCGACGGCGGCCGCGCAGACCGCGAACAGCACGAGCGCGCGCCGACGCGGCGATACCGCGGAAAACGGTTGATCCATCATCGCTCCTCGAAAAGCCGGCGCATCGGCGCCGGCAACGCGACACAAGATAAATCCGATCCAATCCGCGAAAAACCACGCGAAGCTCCGCATATAACGGACTAGAATTCCGCAATCTGCCTTCACTGGAGCGTGCTTCGTCGATGGACAACCTGAACGGCATCGTCGCCTTCGTGCGCGCCGCCGACGCGCTGAGCTTCGTCGCGGCCGGCCGTACGCTCGGCATCTCGGCGTCGGCGGTCGGCAAGACGATCGCGCGGCTCGAGCAGTCGCTCGGCGTGCGGCTGTTCAACCGCACCACGCGCCGCATCACGCTGACCGACGAAGGGCGGCATTTCTACGAGCGCTGCCAGCGCATCCTCGAGGATCTTCGCGACGCGGAGGCGACCGTGACGGCATCCACGCAGCGCCCGCGCGGCAAGCTGCGCGTGAGCCTGCCGGTGATCGGCTACCGGTTCCTGCTGCCGGTGCTGCCGGAATTCAGGCAGCGCTATCCGGACGTCGAGCTCGATCTGGATTTCAACGACCGGATGGTCGACGTCGTCGAAGGCGGGTTCGATGCGGTGATCCGTAGCGGGCCGCTATCCGATTCGAGCCTGATGTCGCGGCGGCTCGGCCCGTTCGCGTTCGTGCTGTGCGCGACGCCCGCGTATCTCGCGCGGGCCGGCACGCCGCGCGCGCCGTGCGATCTCGAAACGCACGACTGCGTGCGCTACTGCTTCCCGACCACGGGCAAGCTGCAGGACTGGGCGCTCGCCGCGGACGACGGCACGCCGCTGAAGCTGCGCACCGCGATGACGTGCAACAACATGGAAGCGCTGCGCGGCGCGGTGCTCGCGGGGCTCGGCATCGGCTACATGCCGGACTTTCTTGCGCGCGATGCGCTCGAGCGCGGCGCACTCGTCACCGTGCTCGACGACTACCGGATCGCGCCGGGCCAGTTCTCGATCGTCTGGCCGTCGAGCCGGCAGTTGTCGCCGAAGCTGCGCGTGTTCGTCGACTTTCTCTGCGAGCGGCTGTTCAAGTAGCGGGATCGCAGGCCGCGCCGATGCGCTCCGGCTGCGCGGCAGGCAGCAGCGCGTCGCTGTCGTCCTTGAGCCCGACGCCCGTCAGCCCGAGCCGGCGCGCATGCGTGACGAGGTAGTGCAGCTTGTGCGCGGCCGCGTCGTACGACAGCCCTTCGGGCCGCACGTTGGAGATGCAATTGCGCTGCGCGTCGTGGCAGCCGACCTTCGGCGCCCACGTCAGATACACGCCGAGACTGTCCGGCGAACTGAGGCCCGGCCGCTCGCCGATCAGCACCGCGACCAGTTTCGCGCGCAGCAGCTCGCCGATTTCGTCACCGAGCGCGACGCGCGCCTGCGTCGCGACGATCACGGGCCCGATCTGCCAGCCGTCGGCCTCGAGCCGCGGGCGCACCGCGCGCAGCAGCGGCACCGCCTGCTTCGCGGCCGCGAACGCCGACAGCCCGTCTCCGACGACGAACACGATATCGGGCGCATCGTCGAGCGCGGCGCCGTAGCCGGCGAGCAGCGCACGGCCGTCGTCGGACAGCTTGCGGCCGAGATCGGGCCGGCGCAGGTAATGCTGGCGATCGGGCGCCGCGCTTTGCACGCCGAGCGTCGCGAAGCCGGCCGCGTCGAGCTCGCGCCGCAGCGCATCGGCGTCGAGCGGCTGATGCACGGCGTCGCGCGCCTGCGCATGCGAGAGGTTGAAGGCGAGCAGCGGCGCGGTCGGCAGGCTGCTGCCCGCGCGGCCGAGCGCGATCCGCGCATTCGTGAACGACTTCAGCTCGCTCCACGGATTCTTTTCGACGGCATCGCTCATGCGGATAGCCCCATCCAGTCGTTCGCGCCCGCGAGCAGCGGCACGCGCGACGTCGCCGTGCGCAGCACGCCGTGCGCATCGGCGATCTCCATCGTCTCCAGCCACTCCTCGAATTCGGGCGCGCGGCGCAAGCCCAGCACCTCGCGCACGTACAGCTGATCGTGAAACGACGTGCTCTGATAGTTCAGCATCACGTCGTCCGCGCCGGGAATCCCCATGATGAAGTTGATGCCGGCCGCGCCGAGCAGCGTGAGCAGGTTGTCCATGTCGTCCTGATCGGCTTCCGCATGGTTCGTGTAGCAGATGTCGCAGCCCATCGGCACGCCGAGCAGCTTGCCGCAGAAGTGGTCCTCGAGCCCCGCGCGGATGATCTGCTTGCCGTCGTACAGGTATTCGGGCCCGATGAACCCGACGACCGTGTTGACGAGGAACGGCTCGAACTTGCGCGCGACCGCGTACGCGCGCACTTCGCAGGTCTGCTGGTCGACGCCGTGATGGGCGTTCGCCGACAGCGCGCTGCCCTGCCCGGTCTCGAAATACATCAGGTTGTCGCCGACCGTGCCGCGCTTGAGCGACAGCGCCGCTTCGCGCGCCTCGGCAAGCAGCGCGAGCGAGATCCCGAAGCTCGCATTGGCCTGTTCGGTGCCCGCGATCGACTGGAACACGAGATCGACCGGCGCGCCCTTCTCGATCGCCGCGATCGTGTTCGTCACGTGCGTGAGCACGCACGATTGCGTCGGCACGCGGTAGCGCTCGCGAAACGCGTCGATCATCGCGAGCAGCTTCACGATCGCCGCGAGGCTGTCGGTGGCCGGGTTGATGCCGATCATCGCATCGCCGCAGCCGTACATCAGCCCGTCGAGCATCGACGCGGCGATCCCCTTCACGTCGTCGGTCGGATGATTTGGCTGCAGCCGCACCGACATGCGGCCCGGCAGCCCGACCGTGTTGCGAAAGCGCGTGACGACGCGGCGCTTGCGCGCGGCCGCGATCAGATCCTGGTTGCGCATCAGCTTCGACACCGCCGCGACCATCTCGGGCGTGAGGCCCGGCGCGATCCGTTCGAGTGCCGCGCCGTCGGCGGCGGGCGAGAGTAGCCAGTTGCGGAAATCGCCGACCGTCAGGTGCGCAATCTCGGCGAACGCGTGCGCATCGTGATCGTCGACGATCAGCCGCGTGACTTCGTCGGCCTCGTACGGAATCACGGCTTCGTTGAGAAACGCGCGCAGCGGCACGCCGGCAAGTGCGATCTTCGCGGCGACGCGCTCCTCCTCGCTCGCCGCCGCGACGCCCGCGAGCTGATCGCCGGAACGCAGCGGGCTTGCCTTGGCGAGCAGCGTCTTCAGGTCCGCGAAGCGGTAGGTGCGCGAACCGATCGTCTCCGTATAGGACATCGTGCGTGTCTCCTTGCAAAAACCGGCGGCGCGCCCGCTGCGGCCGGGCGCGCCGATGCCGTCAGAAACGGCCGTTCAGCTTCGTCATGCTCAATCCTCCAGCAGCGCGTCGGCCGGTGCGTTCGCGGCGCGCTGCGCGCGCGTCGCGAGGAAGTACGCGTAGCCGAGCGCGAGGAACACGACGAACACCAGCGCGACGAGGCCGTTGAAGTACACCATCGTACCGAGACAGACGAGCGCCGCCACGATCGCGAACGCCGGAAACAGCGGATACAGCGGCGCACGGAACGGCCGCGCGAGGTTCGGCTGCGAACGGCGCAGCTTGAACAGCGCGGCCATGCTGACGATATACATCACGATCGCACCGAACACCGACATCGTCACGATATTCGCGGTCAGCGTCTGCCCGCCGAACTGGATCAGTTCATCGCTGTAGATCGCCGCGATGCCGACCACGCCGCCGGCGAGAATCGCGCGGTAAGGCGTGCGAAAGCGCGGATGGACCTTCGCGAGCCATTCCGGCAGGTAGCCTTCGCGAGCAAGCGCGAAGATCTGGCGCGAATAGCCGAGGATGATCCCGTGGAACGACGCAACGAGCCCGAACAGCCCGAGCCAGACGAGCATGTGCATCCAGCCGCTGTTCGCGCCGACGATGTACTTCATCGCCTGCGGCAGCGGGTCGTTGATGTTCGCGAGCTTGGTCCAGTCGCCGGCGCCGCCCGCGAACACCATCACGCCGATCGCGAGCGCGACGAGCGTGAGGATCCCCGCGACGTACGCGACCGGAATCGAGCGCTTCGGATTCTTCGCTTCCTCGGCCGCCATCGCGACGCCTTCGATCGCGAGAAAGAACCAGATCGCGAACGGGATCGCCGCGAACATCCCGTGGAATGCGCCGACGCTGAAATGGTCGGCGCCCGCCCAGCCGCCCTTCGTGAAATTGCTCCACGCGAAGCCCGGCGACACGACGCCCATGAACACGAGCAATTCGAAGATCGCGAGCAGCGTGACGACCAGTTCGAAGGTGGCGGCGATCTGCACGCCGACGATGTTCAGCGCCATGAACACGAGATAGGCGCCCATCGCCGCGTGTTTCGGTTCGAGCCCCGGAAACTGCACATGCAGATACGCGCCGATCGCGAGCGCGATCGCGGGCGGCGCGAACACGAACTCGACGAGCGTCGCGGCGCCGGCCAGATAGCCGCCGGTCGGGCCGAACGCGCGGCGCGCGTACGCGAACGGGCCGCCCGCATGCGGGATCGACGTCGTCAGTTCGGTGAAGCTGAAGATGAAGGTCGTATACATCGCCGCGACGAACAGCGCGGTGATCACGAAACCCAGCGTGCCGGCGCTGGCCCAGCCGTAGCTCCAGCCGAAGTATTCGCCGGAGATCACGAGGCCGACCGCGATGCCCCACAGTTGCCAGGTGCCGAGCGTCTGCTGCAGCGCGGGCTGGCCTTTCGACTCTGCTTTCATCGGACTCTCCTCAAAAGCGCGAGGCGTGCGGCCCGCGCAACTGAGAATCGATGCTAGAGAGTCATTATTCGACGTGTTATCGAAATTCGGCAAAGACGGCGGCCGACGTTTCGCTGACGGAAACGCCGGCCGCGCCGCGCGACTGGTGGCCCGACCAACCGTGCCCGACCGCGCCCGACCGGGCGCGGCCGCACGCGATCGACGCGCTTACTGACCGCCGCCGCGCTGGTTGAACCAGCGATCGAGCAGCTTGCCGGCCGCCTCGCGGCCGCCGAGGCCGAACGACAGCGCGACGGCCACCGCGATCGCGCCGAGCACGAGGCCGAACGCGAGCTGCACGATCTCGTTCGCGATCCCCATCGCGCGCAGCCCCATCGCGAACACGAGGCCGAGAATCGCGAACTGTGCGATGCGCGCGAACAGCACGCTGTGCTCGCGGTCGGCCTGCTCGATCACGCGGCGCGCGAGGCCCGCGAGCCACACGCCGATCACGAGGATCACGCCGCCCGTCAGCACGTGGCCGCCGAATTCGATGAACAGCGTGACGACGTCGCGCACCTGCGTGAAGCCGAGCCGGTTCGCCGCTTCGACCGCCGCGAACAGCATCGCGAAGAACACGATCAGCCGCGCGACGAGCACCGACGGCTGCAGCATGCCGCTGAACACGCGCTCGACGCCGAGCACGGCCGGCAGCCCGTCCGCGCCGGCCGCCTCGAGCAGCCGCTGCGCGAGCGCCGCGACGAAGCGCGCGAAATAGAACGTGACGAGCACGATCACGATCGCCGCGACGATGTCCGGCACCGCGCTCAGGAACTCGTTCAGCATGTTCGTCGCGGGCACCGAGATCGCGTCGATCTTCAGCGCGTCGAGCGCCGAGATCAGCGTCGGCACGAACACGAACACATAGACGATCGTGCCGACGAGGCTCGACACGCGGACGGGCGCAGGGCTGTCGAGGCGCTGCGTGAGGCGGTCGGCGCCGGCCGCGACGAGCAGGTTCGTCACAAGGCCGCGCAGCACGCGCGCGACGATCCAGCCGACCACGCCGATCACCGCGGCCGCGAACAGGTTCGGCACGATCGCGAGCAGCCGGTCGATCATTCCCTGCACCGGCGACAGCAGCCCCGACAGCGCGAACGCCGACAGGATCGCGGGCAGGAACATCAGGATCACGAGCCAGAACAGCACGTCGCCGAGATAGCCGCTCATCGGCTGCATGCCGGCGCTGCCGGACAGCTTGTCGTCGACCTTGCTCGCCTTCAGCGCACGATTCGCGATGCTACGCAGCAGCGACGCGATCAGCCACGCGACGAGCGTCAGCGCCGCGCCGCCGATCAGGTTCGGCAGATAGTCGACGATGTGCGTGACGAGCAGCGAGAACGGGTTGGACACCGCATAGAGGTTGAGCACGTTGAAGATGCCCACCGCGGTGACGAGCAGCACGAGCCAGAACAGCCCGCCGGCGACGATGCGCTCGACGCACGCGCCCTGCCCGGTGCTTTCGGTGATTCGCTGATCGACCTTCAGCGCACCGAGCAGGCGCAGCGCACCGGCCCGCACGATGACCGCGATCAGCCAGCCGATCACCAGAATGCCGATCGCACCGGCGATCTTCGGCAGATATCCCCCTAGCGTGGTCTGCAGCGACGTAATGAAGCTGGAAGCATCCATTTCTTGTTCTCCCGAAAACGTGCGTTGTGATTGGACTTCGACACACTCCCTGCGGACTCCGACAAGATGCGCTTTCCCGCTCAAGCAACTTACTCGAGAAAAATGACGGCTTCACCCGATTTCACCGTCTTTAACTTTAATCATAGATCGGTGGGGACGTGACCCTTTTCGCCGAAATATAAAAAGGGGCGGAATATCGGCGGCGACTACGCGTTGGCATGCGCGCGGCGACGGTGCGTCGTGCTACCGTGGCGCGCGGATACAGGCGTACAGACGAGCGCGCGCGGTGCGCGTCGCGATGAAAAGGAGTACAGCGGATGTTCAAGCACGAAGTCGAAATCCGTCGGCTGCCGGCGCAGCACGGTTATGCAGTCGCGCATGTCGGCGCGTACATGAAGATCGGCGACGCGTTCGCGCAGATCGGCGCGTGGGCCGCACGTCAGGGGCTCATCGGGCGCGGCGCGAAGATGGTCGGGATCTACTACGACGATCCCGATACGGTTCCGGAGGCGCAGCTGCGCGCGCAGGCGTGCATCGTGCCGCCCGACGGCGCGCCGGCCGTCGAACCCGATGCGCCCGTGGAGCGCGTGACGATCGCGGGCGGCGATTATGCCGTGCTGCTGCATACGGGGCCGTATGCGGAGCTGAAGGCGGCATACCAATGGCTATACGGCGAGGGGCTGCGGCAAGCGGGTCGCGCGCCGGCCGCCGCGCCGCCGTTCGAACGCTATCTGAATACGCCGCTCGATACCGCGCCGGCGGATCTGCTGACGGAAATTCACGTGCCGGTGCGTTGAGGCGGCCGCGCCGGCGCCTCGGCGTCAGCTCGCATCTGCGCGCGTGCCGCATGCGGGGCAAAAGCGCGCATCGGCGGGCAGCGTTGCCTCGCAGCGCACGCAGGCGCGACCGCGCTGCACGCTGCCGCAGCGGATGCAGTAGCGCGCGCCGGCGGCATTCGTTGCGCCGCACGTCGCGCAGATGACGTCGCGCGGCGACGCGTGCGTATCCGCGCGATGCGCGGCCCCGCGACCCCAGCCGTGATGTTCGTCCGGAGCGCGATGGCCGCCGTGCTCGCCGCGCCCATTGCGACCGTGATGGCCGCCATCGGCGTGGGTAGCGCGATGGCCGTCGCCGTGCCCGCGCAATAGTCGTTTGAGCCAGTCCATCGTCGCCGCCGCGCTCAGCGTGCGGCCGGCGCGCCGCCGAACGCGCGTGCGTTCGACAACAGCCGCAGCCCGTTGCCGACGACGATCAGGCTCGCGCCCGCATCGGCGAACACGGCCATCCACATCGTGCCGAGCCCCGCGACCGTCAGCCCGAGAAACACGAGCTTCACGCCGAGCGCGAAGCCGATGTTCTGCACGAGCACGCGGTGTGTCGCGCGCGACAACCGGACGAACGCGGGAATCTTGCGCAGGTCGTCGTCCATCAGCGCGACGTCGGCCGTCTCGATCGCGGTGTCGGTGCCCATCGCGCCCATCGCGAAGCCGATATCGGCGCGTGCGAGCGCCGGCGCGTCGTTGATCCCGTCGCCGACCATCCCGACCGCACCCGCGCCGCCGCGCGCGAGCTCGTCGACGGCCGCGAGCTTGTCCTCCGGCAACTGGTTGCCGCGTGCGTCGTCGATGCCGGCCTGCGCGGCGATCGCCTGCGCGGTATGCGGGTTGTCGCCCGTCAGCATCGCGGTGCGGATACCGAGCGCGTGCAGATCGGCAATCGCCGCGCGGCTCGTGTCCTTGATCGTGTCGGCCACGGCGAAGATCGCGAGCACGCGCGCATCGTCGATCAGCATCACGACGCTCTTGCCCTGCCGCTCGAGCGCATCGAGCTTCGCCTCGAGTGCCGGCGAGCAGCGCTCGAGCTCCTCGACGAGCCGGTGATTGCCGAGCCAGTAGCGCACACCGTCGATCGTGCCGCGCACGCCGCGACCGAGCAGCGCTTCGAAATCCTGCACATCGGCGAACGCCGGCGCGTTCGCGTCGCGCGCGGCCGCCGCGATTGCCTGCGACACCGGATGATCCGATCGCGCGGCGAGGCTCGCGGCGAGGTGCCGCGCGCGAGAGAGATCGATGTCGGCCGCGTGCGCGTCGACATCGGTCTGCACCGGCTTGCCGTGCGTGATCGTGCCGGTCTTGTCGAGCGCGAGCCATGCAAGCTTGCGCCCTTCTTCCAGATAGACGCCGCCCTTGACCAGAATTCCGCGCCGCGCGGCAGCGGCGAGCCCCGACACGATCGTCACCGGCGTCGAGATCACGAGCGCGCACGGGCAGGCGATCACGAGCAGCACGAGCGCGCGATAGATCCAGTCGTGCCATGCGCCGCCGACGACGAGCGGCGGCGCGATGGCGACCAGCAGCGCGACCGCGAACACGATCGGCGTATAGATGCGCGCGAAGCGGTCGACGAAGCGCTGCGTCGGCGCCTTCGCGCCCTGCGCTTCCTCGACCGCGTGGATGATGCGCGCGAGCGTCGAGTTCGACGCCAGCGCGGTGACGCGATAGTCGAACGAGCCCGACTCGTTGATCGTGCCCGCGTACACGGCGTCGCCGACCGCCTTCTCGACCGGCAGACTCTCGCCGGTGATCGGCGCCTGGTTCACCGTCGAGCGGCCGGACACCACTTCGCCGTCCAGCCCGATCCGCTCGCCGGGCTTCACGCGCACGATCGCGCCGAGCACGACGCGCGCGGCATCGATCGTGCGCCACGTGCCGTCCGCGTCCTGCACGGTCGCGGTATCCGGCGCGAGCCGCATCAGCCCCTGGATCGCGTTGCGCGCTCGGTCGAGCGACTTCGCCTCGATCAGCTCGGCGATCGTGAACAGCACCATCACCATTGCCGCTTCCGGCCACTGGCCGATCGCCATCGCGCCCGTCACCGCGATGCTCATCAGCGCGTTGATGTTCAGGTTGCCGTTGCGCAGCGCGATCCAGCCCTTGCGGTACGTGGTGAGCCCGCAGCTCAGCACCGCCGCGATCGCGAGCAGCGCCGACAACCACGCGGGCAGGCCGGCCCAGCTCGCCGCCTCGGACGCGATCGCGGCCGCGCCGGCCAGCCCGAGCGGCCACCACGGTTTCGCGGGCGCTTCGGCGGGCGCCGCCGAGGCCGGCGCGCCGGCCGATGCGGCCTCGGGCGTCATCCCGAGCGTGCGGATCGCGCGCTCGATCGCGGGCTGCGCGCCCGGCACGTGTTCGACCGTCAGCATCCGCTGCATCAGGTTGAATTCGAGCGCGGACACCTCGTCCATTCCGCCGAGCTTCTTGCGGATCAGCGTTTCCTCGGTCGGACAGTCCATCTGCATGATGCGGAACGCAGAGCGCACGTTGCCGGCTGCGGTCGCCTCGGCGGCCGGCAGCGGGGCGAGCGTCGGCGCGGGCGGCGCGCAGCAGCTGTCCTCGTGGTCGTGCCGGTGCTCATGGCTGTGGTCGTGCGGATGAGCGTGGTTGTGCTCGTGCCCGGCCTCGTCATGCTCGTGCCCGTGCGCGGCGTGATGCTCGTGCTTGCGATGCGCCTCCGTACCGACGGCCGGCGCGGCGTCATGATCGCGACTGCTCGCATGCGACGACGCGCCGCCCGACGCTGCATCGCCATGCGCGCAGCGCGCTGCGCCGGCCGTGCGTTGCGCGGGCGCGCTGCGGGCCGGGCCGGTGCAGCATGCGCCGCTGCCGTCCGTGTCGTCGCGCGGGTCGCGCAGACGCTGGGCGTCGCTCATGACGCTCTCCTTTCAATGACTTGACGGTGTACAGTTAACACCCTGTAGCCACTACAAGGTCAACCGTTGACCGGGAGAGCGACATGAAGATCGGCGAACTGGCCAAAGCGGCCCGCTGCACGCCGGAGACGATCCGCTTCTACGAGAAGGAGGGTCTGATGCCGGATGCGCAGCGTACCGACTCGAACTATCGCAACTACACCGACGTGCACCTCGAGCGGCTGCGCTTCATCCGCAACTGCCGCGCGCTCGACATGGCGCACGACGAAATCCGCGCGCTGCTGCGCCTCACCGACACGCCGAGCGACCGCTGCGACTCGATCAATGCGCTGCTCGACGAACACATCGGACACGTCGATGCGCGCCTCGCGGAACTCACGCATCTGCGCGATCAGCTCACCGAACTGCGGCGGCAATGCGTCGGCGAGCATTCGGTGGAAGACTGCGGCATCGTGCACGGGCTCGCGACGATGGAAACCGTCGCGCCGGCCGCGAAGCGCACGCATCTCGGCTGAAACCCTTGTCAAACAATATAGTCGATCCGATACTAGTCATAATTTGACTAGATATATCAAGACTATTCATGCCCGCTGCCCGCCCGTCCCCGCTCGCGCTCGCAGTCCTCGCGATGTTGACCGAAGCACCGATGCATCCGTACGGGATGCTCCAGCAGCTGAAAGCGCGCGGCTACGACGAAGTCGTCAACGTGCGGCAGCGCACGAGCCTCTACCAGACGATCGAGCGGCTGCTGCGCGACGGGCTCATCGTCGTGCACGACACCGAGCGCGACGGGGCGTTTCCGGAGCGCACGCTCTACACGCTGACCGAAGCCGGGCACACGGCCGGGCAGGCCTGGCTGTACGCGCTGCTCGCGGAGCCGGTGCGCGAATTTCCGGCGTTCGGCGCGGGTCTCGCGTTCCTGCCGCTGCTCGACGCCGACGATGCGCGCCAGCAGCTCGAGCGCCGCATCGCCGCGCTCGAAGCCGAGCGCGCGCGCGTCGAAACGCTGCGCCACGCCGCGCAGGCCGATCAGGTTCCGCGCCTGTTCCTGCTGCACAACGAGCACGCGCTCGTGCTGCTCGATGCCGAGCTCGACTGGACACGCAGCGTCGTCGAGCATCTGAAGATCGGCGCGCTGCGCTGGGTCGACGCCTGACGCGCGCCGCGCGCGCGGCCGCCGCCGCTCACAGCACCTTGCCGGGATTCAGGATGCCGCCGGGGTCGAGCGCGGCCTTCAACGTGCGCATCAGCGCGATTTCCGCATCGCTGCGCGTGTGCGCGAGATAGTCGCGCTTCAGCACACCGATTCCGTGTTCGGCCGAGACCGAGCCGCCCATCTCGCGCACGATCGCGTAGACGCGGCGATCGATCTCGTCGGCGTCCGCGTCGGTCGTCGCGGCGCGCGACACGCCGATATGCACGTTGCCGTCGCCGACATGGCCGAAGAACAGACACACGATATCGGGCCAGCGCGCACGCAGCGCCGCGTCGCAACGTGCGGCGAATGCGCCGAGGTCTCCCGTCGGCAGACTGACGTCGAAATTCACGAGATTCGGCAGCGCATCGATGGCGAGCCCCTCGCGCAGCGTCCACAGATCGCGCGCCTGCCGCTCCGACGTCGCGAGCACCGCATCGTCGGCAAGCCCGGCGTCGATCGCGTCGGCAAGCGCCGTTTCGAGCGCCGCGCGCGCGTCGCGCCCCGGCGCACTCGTCGCGCATTCGATCAACACTGCAAAGCCGCCGTCGGCCGCGAACGGTGCCGCGACACCCGGCGTATGACGCGCCACGTAGTCGTAGAAGGCCGGCCACATCGCTTCGAAGCTGACGAGTTCCGGCAACGTGCGCATCCGGTTCCACAGCGCGACGACGGCCTCGTAATCGCGCACGCGGCACAGCGCCGTGGCCGGCGCGGCGAGCTGCGGATGCAGCCGCAGCACCGCACGCGTGACGACGCCGAGCGTGCCCTCGCTGCCGATGAACAGCTGCTTGAGGTCGTAGCCCGCATTGTTCTTCAGCATCCGGTTCATCGACGAGACGACCGTGCCGTCCGCGAGCACCGCTTCGAGCCCGAGCACCTGCTCGCGCATCGTGCCGTAGCGGATCGCGCGCGTGCCGCCCGCATTCGTCGCGAGCATCCCGCCGATCTGGCACGAGCCGCGTGCGCCGAGATCGACGCCCAACGTGAAGCCGGCCGCATCGGCCGCTTCCTGCACGACCTGCAGCGGCGTGCCGGCGCGCACGGTGAGCGTGCCCGCCGCCGCGTCGAGCGCGTCGATACCCGCAAAGCGCTCCATCGACAGCACGACTTCGCCGCCGAGCGCGACCGCGCCGCGCGCGAGGCCGGTCAGCCCGCCTTGCGGCACGACGGGCTGCGCAAGCCGCGCACAGAGCGCCAGCGCGCGCGACACCTCGTCGACGCTGCGCGGGCGCACCAGCGCACGCGGCCGCACACCGGGCCGCTCGTTGTACGCGGTGAAGTAGCGCGGCTCGATGTCGGCCGCGCGCGTCACGCATGCGTCGCCGAGCTCGGCGACGAGCGCCGCTTCGAGCGCGGCATCCGACAACCGCGCCTCGCGTGACGTGCCGCACGCGGCGGCCGTATCCGGCATCGGCATCGTGCGGTCCCGCTTACTTCGCCGAGATGTCGATGTCGCCGAAGTACTTGCGGCCGAGCGACTTCACGGTGCCGTCCGCCTTCAGCTTGTCGATCGCCGCGTCGAGCTTCGCCTTCAGCGCGTCGTCGCCCTTGCGCAAGCCGAACGCGATGCCGCTGCCGAGGATCCGGTCGTCGCGCACCGGCTGGCCGACGAACGAGAAGCCCTTGCCGTCCGGACGCGACAGGAAGCCGCGCTGGCCGGCCGGCGCGAGCACGAGCGTCGCATCGAGGCGGCCCGCGACGAGATCGGCATAGGCCTGGTTCTGATCCTGATACGCGACGATCGCGACGCCGGCCGGCTCCCAGTGCGCCTTCGCATAGGTTTCCTGAATCGACGCCTGCAGCACGCCGACGCGCTTGCCCTTCAGCGATTCGGGCGTCGGCAGCAGCCCGCTGCCGGTGCGCGCGATCAGCTGCGTCGGCACGCGGTAGATGATCGTCGTGAAGTCGATCGCCTGACGGCGCTGCTCGGTCGCGTTCATCGCCGAGTTGATCGCGTCGAACTTGCGGCCCTTCAGCGCCGGAATCAGCCCGTCGAACGAGGTCTCGACCCATTTGCACGTCAGCT
Organism: Burkholderia sp. BC1; assembly: GCF_052683555.1. Lineage (NCBI taxonomy): Bacteria > Pseudomonadati > Pseudomonadota > Betaproteobacteria > Burkholderiales > Burkholderiaceae > Burkholderia > Burkholderia sp. BC1. The sequence goes on along the minus strand of NZ_JBQYLP010000017.1, from coordinate 81,455 downwards.
TCGCGGTTTCGCACACCGCATTGCCGACGTCGATGTCGAAGCCCTGCAGTTCGCCGTTCGGCGCTTTCGATTCGAACGGCGGATATTGCGCCTCGAGGCCGAAGCGCAGCGTCTGCGCGTCGGCGACGGCCGCGGCGGAACCGAGCGCGCATGCGAGCGCGATCGCCAGTTTCAGGGAGTGCGTGGGTTTCATCGTGATCTCCTGTTGTCGATTGCAGCGGCGGGGGCGCCGCGCCTACAGCGAACGCAAGCGCCGCGCGCCTTCGATCAGCGTCGCGTCGTCCTTCGAGAAACTGAGCCGGATCAGGCCCGCATCGGTGCCGTCGGTATAGAACGCCGACAGCGGAATCGTCGCGACGCGCGCATCGCGAATCAGCCGCAGCACGAAATCGCTGTCGCGCTCGTCCGAGAAATGCCGGAACCGCGCGAGCATGAAGAACGAGCCCGCGCTCGGCAGCAGCTCGAACCGTGAACCGGCGAGCTCGCGCGCGAGCAGGTCGCGCTTGGCCTGATAGAACGCCGACAGCCCGAGGTAGCTGTCCGGGCGCGCGAGGATGTCGGCGAACGCGATCTGCATCGGCGTGTCGGCCGAGAACACCATGAACTGATGCACCTTGCGGATCTCGTCCATCAGCGCGGCCGGCGCGAGACAGTAGCCGACGCGCCAGCCCGTCACATGGAACGACTTGCCGAACGACGACACGATCACGCTGCGCTCGGCCAGCTCGCGGTGCCGCGCCATGCTCTGATGCAGCGCGCCGTCGAACACGACGTGCTCGTACACCTCGTCGGACAGGATCACGATGTCGGTGCCGCGCGTGAGCTGCGCGAGCCGCGCGAGATCGTCGCCCGACAGCACGGTCGCGGTCGGGTTGTGCGGCGTGTTGACGATGATCATGCGCGTGCGCGGCGTGATCGCGGCCGCGACCTCGTCCCAGTTCACGCGGAAATCCTCGGGCGACAGCTTGATCGCGACCGGCGTCGCGCCCTGCATGCGCACGATCGGCGCGTAGCTGTCGAACGACGGCTCGAAATAGATGACCTCGTCGCCCGGATGCACGAGCGCGCTGATCGCCGCATAGAGCCCTTCGCTCGCGCTCGCGATGACGGTGATCTCGGTCGCCGGATCGTAACGGGTGCCGTACAGCGTCTCGGTCTTCTCCGCGAGCCGCTCGCGCAGCGCCGCGACACCGGCCATCGGCGCGTACTGGTTGTGGCCGTCGCGCATCGCGCGCGCGACGCCCTCGACGAGCGCCGGATCCGGCGCGAAATTCGGCGCGCCCTGCGACAGGTTCAGCGCGTCGTGCTGCGCGGCGAGCTGGCCGATCACGGTAAAGATCGTCGTGCCGACGTCGGGCAGTTTCGAACGGGGCGCAGTGGCGCTTCGCATGTCTCCTCCTCCTTCCGGTGTCTGTCGGGCCGGCCGCACGCTCGCGCGGCCGGCGCGTTCCGCATGATTTAGCCCGAGCCAATATCGGCGGACAACCGAAAGTTCGTCATGGCGGCCATGCGTTTTGCTCATGGCGAACGGAAGAAACGGTTCGGCAGCCGAGCACACCGGTGCCGCCGGTATGCGCGGCAGGCATCCGACTGCGGCCGGCGCGCTCAGGCGGGCAGCACGGCCAGATACGCGCGCAGCGCCGCGTGCAGCTCGCCGCGCAACGCGGCGACGTCCCACGCTGGACCGAGCGTCAGCAGCGCCTGCGAGATGCCGCCGTAGCAGATCGAATGGGCCATGCGCGCCACGGCATCGAGACGTGCGGCCGGCGGCGGGTCGGCCGTGCCCGCGAGCGCGTCGCGCCACAGCGCGACATACGCGTCGTAATGCCGGCGATACGCAGTCAGCGACGACACCTGCCGTTCGAGCGCGAACAGCAGGCTCCACAGCGCGGCGTCGCCGGCAACCGCATCGACCTGCAGATCGACGAAGGCGGCGCCCAGCGCGGCGCGCGACTCGCCGCGCAGCGCGTGCGCCGCCTCGCGCAGCCGCTGGGCCAGCGCAAGCACGTGACGGTGGATGCAGAAGGCCGCGAGGCTCTGCTTGTCGCCGAAGTATTCGTAGAACGTGCCGACGCTGACGCCGGCCACCGCCGCGATCTCGCGGATCGTCGTCTTCGCGTAGCCGTGCTCGCGCAAAAGCTGAACGAACGCCTGCTGCAGCGCGTCCGAACTCGCGCGTGCACGCGGCTGCCGCGGCCGGCGGCGCAGCACCGGCGCGGATGGCGCCGCGGGCGAGCCGGACGGCGCGGGAACCTGAACATGTCGCGGCGGCATATTTGCTACCCTCGAATTCGAGACGAACGCGCTGCGTCGCGCGGCCCCACGCGGGCCGAACGCGCGGCCGCGCCGACAGGAGACATTCGATGAGCGAACCGACCCACGTCGTCACGAACCAGTTCGACGAACTGGTCGACTATAACCCGTTCGCGACCGACATCGCGCTGCGCGACGCGCTCGCGCGCGCCGGCGCGGACTGGGCCGTGCCGCAGCTCGACGCCTACGGCGCGCGGCTCGGCAGCGCCGATACCGCGCGGCTCGCCGACGAAGCGAATCGCCATACGCCGGAACTGAACGTGTTCGACCGGCGCGGCCGCCGGATCGACCGCGTCGAGTTCCATCCGGCGTGGCACGCGCTGCTCGGCCTGTACCGGAACGAAGGCTTCGTGTCGCTCGCGTTTCGCGACACGCGGCGCGGCCGCTGGGCCGCGACCGCCGCCGGCTTCTATCTGCACGGGCAGATCGAGGCCGGCACGCTGTGCCCGGCGACGATGACGCAGGCCGCGATTCCGGTGCTGCAGAAGGAACCCGCGCTCTGGGAAGCGCTGCGCGACAAGCTGTACAGCGACGACTACGATGCGCGCGACGTGCCGATCGCCGACAAGCGCTCGATCTGGTTCGGCATGGGGATGACCGAGAAACAGGGCGGCTCCGACGTGCGCGCGAACACGACGCTCGCGACGCCGGTCGGCGCGGGCGGACGCGGCGGCGAATACCGGCTGCGCGGCCACAAGTGGTTCTTCTCGGCGCCGATGTGCGACGCGCACCTCGTCGTCGCGCGCACCGAGGCCGGCAGCCCGTCGTGCTTCTACGTGCCGCGCTGGCGGCCGGACGGCACGAAGAACGCGGTCGAGATCCAGCGTCTGAAGAACAAGGTCGGCAACCGCAGCAATTCGAGCAGCGAGATCGAGCTCGACGACGCGTGGGGCATCATGCTCGGCGACGAAGGGCGCGGGATCCCGACCATCATCGACATGGCGACCTACACGCGGCTCAACTGCGTGCTCGGCAGCGCGGCGATGCTGCGTCAGGGCGTCGTGCAGGCGATCGCGTACACGCGCCAGCGCCACGCGTTCGGCCGCGCACTCGCCGAGCAGCCGCTGATGCGCACGGTGCTCGCCGATCTCGCGCTCGAAAGCGAAGCCGCGCTCGTGCTCGCGATGCGGCTCGCCGATGCGTTCGAGCACGACGACTCGCCGCGCGAGCGCGCATGGAAGCGGATCGTCACGCCGGCCGCGAAGTTCTGGGTCTGCAAGCGTGCGGTCGAGCTGACCGGCGAGGTCATGGAAGTGTTCGGCGGCAACGGTTACGTCGACGACGGCCCGATCGCGCGGCTGTTCCGCGAGGCGCCCGTCAATTCGATCTGGGAAGGCTCGGGCAACGTGATGTGCCTCGACGTGCTGCGCGCGGTATCGCGCGAGCCCGATTCGGCTGCCGCGCTGTTCGCCGAACTGAGCGAACTCGGCGCCGGCGAACCGCGCATCCGCGCGGCGCTCGACGCGCTGCGCGCGATGCTGGCCGCGCCGGCCGACACGCTGGAGGCGTCGGCGCGCCTGTTCGCCCAGCGGCTCGCGCTGGCGGCCCAGGCCTGCCTGCTGCGACGCGATGCGCCGGCGGCCGTGTCCGATGCGTTCATCGCGACGCGGCTCGGCGAAGCGTCGTGGGGTCGCGTGGCCGGCGCGTTCGACCCGCATGCGATCGACGTCGGCGCGTTGCTCGAGCGCGCGTATCCGCAGTGACGGTGCGCGTGATTCGCGAATTCGCGCGCGTGTAACCGGTACCGGTCGATGCAGCGATGCGGCGCTCGACGAAGTCAAATCGCTGCCGCATCGCCCGGCCGCCGAAAAACAAAACCCGCCGCGAGCGTCGAGCGCTCGCGACGGGTTCCGAATGCCGGACCGGCGCCGCGCGATCCCGCGGCCCGGCCGTCATGCTGCTGCAGCTACACCGTGCGGCTTACTTGCCGCCGATGCTCTTCAGCGGCTTCCACTCGCCCTTCTCGACCTTGTACATCGTGATGCCGCCGTTCTTCAGGTCGCCCTTCGCGTCGTACGCGACGTGCGTCGACGTGACGCCGGCCATGTCGGTCTTCGCGAGCACCGGCAGGTACTTCGCCGGATCCGTCGAATCGGCCTTCTTCATCGCGTTCAGCATCGCCATCGCGCCGTCGTACGAGTACGGCGAGTAGGTCTGCACGTCTTCGCCGAAGCGCTTCTTGTACTTCTCCGCGTACGTCTTGCCGCCGGGCATCTCGTCGAGCGGCAGACCGGCCAGCGACGCAATCGTGCCTTCGGCCGCGTTGCCCGCGATCTTCAGGAACGTCGGCGTCTTCACCATTTCGCCGCTCATCAGCGGCGCCGTGATGCCGAGCGCCTTCATCTGCTTGACCATCGGCGCTGCCTGCGAATCCGCGCCGCCGTAGTAGATCAGGTCCGGCTTCGCGGCCTTCAGCTTGGTCAGGATCGCCTTGAAGTCGACGGCCTTGTCGTTCGTGAACTCGCGGTCGACGATCGTCGCGCCGCCGGCCTTGGCGGCCTTCTCGAACTGGTCGGCGAGACCCTGGCCGTACGCGGTGCGGTCGTCGACGATCGCGATGCGCTTCATGCCGAGATCCTTCGACGCGAACGTGCCCGCCACCGAACCCTGCTGCGTGTCGGACGTCATCATCCGGAACGTCGTCTTGTAGCCCTGCTGCGTGTATTCCGGCGCCGTCGCCATCGCGATTTCCGGAATGCCCGCGTTCGCGTAGATGCGCGAAGCCGGGATCGTCGTACCCGAGTTGAAGTGGCCGAGCATGCCCTTGATGCCGTCGTCGACGAGCTTCTGCGCGACCGTCGTGCCGGTGCGCGGGTCAGCCTGGTCGTCCGCCGTTTCGAGCACGAACTTGACCGGCTTGCCGCCGATCTTCGGGTTCGTCGCGTTGAAATCCTCCAGCGCGAGCACGATCCCGTTCTGCATATCCTTGCCGTAGTGCGCCTGCGCGCCCGTCATCGGCCCTGCGTAACCGATTTTCACGTCGTCCGCGTGAGCCGTCCCCGCCAGCGACATGACAGCGACGAACGTCGCGCCTGCCAGCTTTTTCATCGTGTGTTGCATAGCATCTCCTAGGTACCAGGGTAAGTGGAGCGGCTTCGGGATCGCCTTGCCGCTTCCATTGTTTGAGCCGAGCGGCAAGGATGGTCAGCCGATCGTCATCAAATTCGCATTGCCGCCCGCCGCGGCCGTATTCACGCTGACCGAGCGCTCGGTCAGCAGCCGCTCGAGCGCGTAGTCCTCCGCGTCGCCGTGCTCGAACGCGCCCGCGGACACGCCCTGCACCGACACGATCGGGCCCGGCCGCTGCGCGACTTCCTTCACGAGCGTCAGCAGTTCGTCGCTGTCGCCTTCGAACAGCACCGCGTCGAACGCCGCGTCGGCCTGCTTGCGCACCGTCGCATGCGCCTTCAGCGAGGCGGGCAGCGCGGCGACCAGCGCCTCGCCGGCCGCGCCCGAGAACAGCGCCCGATTGCCGGTCGCGAGCACCGCCGCGAGCTGCGCACGTGCGCCGGACGGCGTCGCCGCGACGCACAGCACCGTGCCGCGCGGGCCGAGTGTATACGTGTTTCGCTCGCCCGTCGGCCCCGTCAGCACGGCGGTCGCGCCGGCCGGCACCTGGGCGAGGTAGCCGTCGCAGCGTGCGGCCAGCGCCGGCTCGTGTTGCTCGATCAGCCAGTCGCGCAGCGCCGTGAGCGCCGCCGCCGGGTGCGCACGCTCGCCGCCTTCGGCCGCGCCGTCCGCGACGAGCGACTGCGCGAGCGAACGCGGCAGGCCCGACGGACGCGTCGCGAGCAGACGCTGCAGATACAGCGCGCCGCCGGCCTTCGGCCCGGTACCGGACAGCCCTTCGCCGCCGAACGGCTGCACGCCGACCACCGCGCCGATCACGTTGCGGTTCACGTAGATGTTGCCGACGTGCGCGCGCGAGATCACGTGCGCGATCGTCTCGTCGATCCGCGTATGGATGCCGAGCGTGAGGCCGTAGCCCGTCGCGCGGATCTGCTCGAGCAGCTTGTCGAGCTGGCTGCGGCGATAGCGCACGACGTGCAGCACGGGGCCGAACACTTCGCGCTTCAGTTCGTCGATGCTGCCGATCTCGATCAGCGTCGGCGGCACGAACGTGCCGTGCGCGCACGCGTCCGGCATCGCGAGCTGCGTGACCGCATGACCCTTGTCCTTCATCGTCGCGATATGCGCGTCGATCGTGCGCTTCGCGTCCGCGTCGATCACCGGGCCGACGTCGGTCGACAGACGGTCCGGGTTGCCGAGCGACAGTTCCTGCATCGCGCCCTTGAGCATCGTCAGCGTGCGGTCGGCGACGTCGTCCTGCAGACACAGAACGCGCAGCGCCGAACAGCGTTGACCGGCCGAGTCGAACGACGACTGCATCACGTCCGCGACGACCTGTTCCGCGAGCGCCGACGAGTCGACGATCATCGCGTTCTGGCCGCCCGTCTCGGCGATCAGCGGAATCGGCTTGCCGTCCGGATCGAGGCGCGTGGACAGCGTCTTGTTGATCAGGCGCGCGACCTCGGTCGAACCCGTGAACATCACCGCGCGCGTGCGCGGATCGGCGACGAGCGCGGCGCCGACCGTCTCGCCGTCGCCCGGCAGCAGCTGCACCGCGCCGGCCGGCACGCCGGCCTCGCGCAGCAGGCGCACGGCCTGCGCCGCGATCAGCGGCGTCTGCTCCGCGGGCTTCGCGAGCACCGTGTTGCCGGCCGCGAGCGCGGCGGCGACCTGGCCCATGAAGATCGCGAGCGGGAAGTTCCACGGGCTGATGCAGACGACCGGGCCGAGCGGACGATGCGTATCGTTCGAGAATTCGCCGCGGATCTGCGCCGCGTAGTAGCGCAGGAAGTCGACCGCTTCGCGGATTTCCGCGATCGCGTTCGGCAGCGACTTGCCGGCTTCGCGCACGATCAGGCCCATCAGCGTGTGCATCTGCGCTTCGAGCAGATCGGCCGCGCGCACGAGGCAGTCGGCGCGTGCATCGACCGGCGTCGCCTGCCAGATCGGCGCGGCCGTGACCGCATGCGCGAGCGCCGCGCTCACATGCTCGGCCGTCGCTTCGCTGACCGTGCCGACGATGTCGCGCTGGTCGGCCGGATTGCGTACGTCGCGCGCCGGCGCGTCGGCGAGCGCGTCGTCGGCGAGCATCGGCGCTGCGCGCCACGGATGATGCGCGCTTGCGAGCAGCGCGGACGACAGCGACGCGAGACGATGCTCGTTCGACAGGTCGAGGCCCATCGAGTTGGGACGCTCGTCGCCGTACAGGTTGCGCGGCAGCGGAATCTTCGGATGCGGCGCGCCGAGCGGCACGACCTTCGATGCCTCGTCGACCGGATCGGCGACCAGTTCCTTCACCGAGACCGATTTGTCGGCGATGCGGTTCACGAACGACGTGTTCGCGCCGTTTTCGAGCAGACGGCGCACGAGGTAGGCGAGCAGCGTCTCGTGCGTGCCGACCGGCGCGTACACGCGGCACGGACGGTTCAGCTTGTCGCGGCCCGTGACTTCCTCGTACAGCGGCTCGCCCATGCCGTGCAGGCACTGGAATTCGTACTGGCCCGGGTAGTAGTTCTGACCGGCCAGGTGATAGATCGCGGCGAGCGTGTACGCGTTGTGCGTCGCGAACTGCGGGTACACGGCATCGGGCGCCGCGAGCAGCTTCTTCGCGCATGCGAGATACGACACGTCCGTGTAGATCTTGCGCGTGTAGACCGGATAGCCTTCGAGGCCGTCGACCTGCGCGCGCTTGATTTCGGTATCCCAGTACGCGCCCTTCACGAGGCGGATCATCAGACGATGGCGGCTGCGGCGCGCGAGGTCGATCAGATAGTCGATCACGAACGGGCAGCGCTTCTGGTAGCCCTGCACGACGAAACCGATTCCGTTCCAGCCCGCGAGATCGGGATCGAAGCACAGCGCCTCGAGCAGATCGAGCGACAGTTCGAGGCGATCGGCCTCTTCCGCGTCGATGTTCAGGCCGATGTCGTAGCGGCGCGCGAGCAGCGCCAGTGCGCGCACGCGCGGCAGCAGCTCGGTCATCGTGCGTTCCTGCTGCGAACGCGAATAGCGCGGATGCAGCGCGGACAGCTTGATCGAGATGCCCGGCCCTTCGTAGATGCCGCGGCCGCCGGCCGCCTTGCCGATCGCGTGGATCGCCTGCTCGTACGACGCGTAGTAGCGCTGCGCATCCTCTTCGGTCGTCGCCGCTTCGCCGAGCATGTCGTATGAGTAGCGAAAGCCGCGCGCTTCGTACTTGCGGCTGTTCGCGAGCGCCTCGGAAATCGTCTCGCCGGTGACGAACTGCTCGCCCATCAGGCGCATCGCCATGTCGACGCCCTTGCGGATCAGCGGCTCGCCGCCGCGGCCGATCAGGCGCGTGAGCGCGGACGACAGCCCCGCTTCGCTGTTCGTCGTCACGAGCTTGCCGGTGATCATCAGCCCCCACGTCGCCGCGTTCACGAACAGCGACGGCGCATGGCCGACGTGCGAGCGCCAGTCGCCCTTGCTGATCTTGTCGCGGATCAGCGCGTCGCGCGTCGCGCGATCGGGAATGCGCAGCAGCGCTTCGGCGAGGCACATCAGCGCGACGCCTTCCTGGCTCGACAGCGAGAACTCGTGGATCAGCCCTTCGACGCCGCCGCCCGAGCTCTTCTCGCGCAGCGCCTCGACGAGCCGGGTCGCGAGCGACTGCACGTCGGCCTGCAGATTCGCGGGCAGACGCGCCTGGCCGATCAGGAACGGCACGCACTCCGGCTCGGGCCGGCGATACGCGGCCGTGATCGCCGCGCGCAGCACCGACTGCGGCTGCACGTTCTGCGCGAACTCGAGGAACGGGTGCGGCGAGTTGTCGTCCTCGCCGTCCGTCGCGTGGCCGTCGGCAAGATCCGCGACGCCGCTGTGGCCCGACAGCTCGGGCGGCAGCTGGCCGTGCTCGATCCGCTCCAGATACGCGAAGATCGCCTGCTTGATGAGCCAGTGAGGCGTGCGTTCGAGACGCGTGGCCGCATCTTTCAGACGTGAGCGGAGAAGGTCGTCGACTTTGACGCCGAGGGTCGTGCTTGCCATGGTGGGTTCATGCGCCGGCGCAAGGCCGGCAATGTGGTGTGAGAGGATGCGCGAAATCCTACGGCACGCAATAAAAAGGTGCAACCGAATTTCAAGACGGGTTGCACCATCGATTTGATCAATATAATCAGACACTTATCCGGTCGCAACCTAGGGGTTGCCCGTGGTCGGCGGATCGGTGTTTTCCCTGATCGGGCGCATTCGCGCGCCGCCGCGCCGTCCGGCGTGCATGGACGGGCGACGAAAACGGGTTGCACTGGGATGGCCGCGTGGCCGCGGCCCGTGTGAGGAAGAAGCGGCGCCGGCAGCAAGCGCGCGCCGCTGCGGCGCGTCAGATGTCGAGCGGATCGACCTCGACGCTCCACCGTAGCACGCCCTTCAGCGCGCGCAGTTCCGGCTGCCATGCGCGCAGCGCATGCTGGAGCGCCGCACGCGACGCGCTTTCGAGCAGCAGTTGCGCACGATGGACGTTCGCGACCTTCACGATCGTCATCGGCACCGCATCGTAGACGGTTACGCGATCGGCGCCCGGCAGCCCCGGCAGCGCGGCCGCGGCCTGCTGCAGAAACGCGAGCGCGGCATCGAGCGTGCGCGCTTCCGCGCGCAGCAGCGCCTGATAGACGAACGGCGGCAGATGCGCGTCGCGACGCTCGCCGAGCGTCGAATTCGCGAAGCCGACGTAATCCTGCCGCGCGAGCGCGTGATAGAGCGCGTGACGCGGATAGCGCGTCTGCACGAGCACCTCGCCCGGCAGCCCCGCGCGCCCCGCGCGGCCGCTGACCTGCATCAGCTGCGCGAACAGCCGCTCGCTCGCGCGGAAGTCGTGCGAGAACAGTGCGGTATCGGCGTTGAGCACGCCGACGAGCGACACGCGCTGGAAGTCGTGCCCCTTCGCGATCATCTGCGTGCCGACCAGGATGTCGACTTCGCCCGCGTGCACGTCGGAAAACAGCGCCTGGGCGCTGCCCTTGCGGCGTGTGCTGTCCGCGTCGATGCGCAGCACGCGCGCGCCCGGCACGGCTTCGGCGAGCGTCTCCTCGATACGCTGCGTGCCGCGTCCGAGCGGCGCGATGTCGACGTTGCCGCATTCGGGGCACGAGCGCGGAATGCGCGCTTCCCAGCCGCAGTGATGGCAGCGCAGCGCATGCTCGGGTTTGTGCAGCACGACATAGGCGCTGCAGCGCGGACATCCTGCGACCCAGCCGCACGCGTCGCAGGCGAGCTGCGGCGCGTAGCCGCGCCGGTTCAGGAACACGAGGCTTTGCTCGCCGCGCTCGAGCCGCGTCTTCAGCGCGGCGATCAGCGGCCCAGACAGCCCGCCCGTCGATGCGCGCCCGCGCCGCCGCTCCTCTTCGAGGTCGATCAGCCGCACCGTCGGCAGCACCGCGTCGGCCACCGCGCGACGCGACAGCGTGAGCCGCGTGTAGCGTCCCTGCTCGGCCTGCCACCAGCTCTCGAGCGAAGGCGTCGCGGAGCCGAGCACGACCGGAATGTCGAGGTGCTTCGCGCGCCAGACCGCGAGATCGCGCGCCGAATAGCGCAACCCTTCCTGCTGCTTGTACGCCGGTTCGTGTTCCTCGTCGACGACGATCAGCGCGAGCGTCGGCAGCGACGCGAGCACCGCGAGCCGCGTGCCGAGCACGATCCGCGCGCGGCCCGTGTGCGCGGCGAGCCAGTTGCGCGCGCGTTCGCCTTCCGCCAGGCCGCTGTGGAGCGTGACGATCGCGTCGTCCGCGAGCGTGCCCGCGAAGCGTGCGCGGAACGCGGCCTCGAACTGCGGGGTGAGGTTGATTTCGGGGACGAGCACGAGCGCCTGCGCATCGGGGCGCGTGTCGAGCAGCGACGCGAGCGCGTGCAGATAGACCTCGGTCTTGCCGCTGCCGGTCACGCCGTGCAGCAGGAACGGCGCGAAACCCCGCGCCGCGCGGATCGCGTCGAGCGCTTCCGCCTGTTGGTCGGTCAGCGCCGGCGGCACAGTTCTTCCACCGCTTGTCGACAGGTTATCCACACCGTTGGGCACAGGATTGCCCACAGCCGCGTCCGACCAGCCGATCTCCTGCACATCGACCCAGCCGCGCGCCGCCCAGTCGTCGAGCGTCGCGGCTGCCTTCGGATGCAGCGCGCGCGCGTCGGGCAGCGTGAGCGCGTCCGCGTCGGCGAGCGCCTGCGCGAGCCGCCGCAACGCCGCGGCGCGCGCCTGCAATGCGTCGGGCAGTGCCGCGCGGCCGGCGTCGGTGAGCCGGTATCGCACTTCGGGCGCGAGCAGCCGCCCCCAGCGCTCCGCGTCGCGCAGCGCCTGCGGCAGCGCCGGCAGCGCGACTTCGCCGCGGCCGCGCTGATAGTAGTCGGCTGCGAACGACACGAGCGCGAGCCAGTCGGCCGACAGCGGCGGCAGCTCGGTGCAGACCGCGTCGATCGCGCGCAGCCGCGACGGCGGCACGTCGGTGTGAGTCGTCACTTCGCAGACGAGGCCCACCGCGCGGCGCTTGCCGAACGGCACCTGCACGAGCGTGCCGGGGCCCGGCGGCGGGTCGACGTCGCATCGGTAGTCGAACAGCGTCGCGAGCGGGTGGTCGAGCGCGACGCGCAGATACGTGCCGCTCATCGCGGCGCTCCGGCGGCCGCTGCGGCGGTGGCACAGACGGTATAGGCGCGCGTCCGCATCGCGTCTGCGAACTTAAAGTAAAACTTCAGATTCGGCGCTAAGTTTTGGATTCTCATTAGGAATCGCCGTATACCCTGCCACAGCCTGTGGATAACTTTGTTGAGAACTTGCGGTCCTTTACGCGCGCCGCGCGCCGTGTCGCGCTTGCCGCTGCGTCGCCCCCGCCTTCGGCGGCCCCCGCGAAGCCTTATCCCACAAGGCTGCTATTCAAATTCCCGAATCATAGCGGGACGGATGGACCGACATCGGACTCTACCGCGGTGCAACGAGGAAAATGTGTATAAGTCAAGTCTTGACAAGCATCGAATCGGCAGCCGGTGCGGGGTTGCGCCCTGTTTAGCGCCGGCCGCGCAACGCCGTCACGCCGCACTGCAGCATGACGGCGCTTGCGTTCAGCGCGCGGCTCCGCTACGGATCGCGCGGCTGTGGCGATGCACTTCGTCGACGAGTTCGGCGACGTGCTCGGGCGGCGTGAACTGCGAGATGCCGTGGCCGAGGTTGAACACGTGGCCAGGATGGTTGCCGTAGCTGTCGAGCACCGCACGCGCCTGCTCGCGCACGACGGCCGGCGGCGCAAACAGGATCGTCGGATCGAGGTTGCCCTGCAGCGCGACGCGGCCGCCGACACGCTCGCGCGCGGCGCCGACGTTGACCGTCCAGTCGAGCCCGACCGCGTCGACGCCGGTCGCCGCGATTTCCTCGAGCCACAGCCCGCCGCCCTTCGTGAACGTGATGACCGGCACGCGCTGGCCGTCATGCTCGCGCTTGAGCTGCGCGACGACGCGCCGAATGTAGTCGAGCGAATAGCGCTGGTACGCGCCGTCGGCGAGCGCGCCGCCCCACGTGTCGAAAATCATCACCGCCTGCGCGCCCGCCTCGATCTGCGCGTTCAGATACGCGGCCACGGCCTGCGCGTTCACGTCGAGAATCCGGTGCATCAGGTCGGGACGTGCATACGCCATCGACTTCACGGTGCGGAAATCGTCCGAGCCGCCGCCCTCGACCATGTAGCACGCGAGCGTCCACGGACTGCCGGAGAAGCCGATCAGCGGCACGCGCTGGCGGCCCTGACCGTCGGTGAGCGCGCGCCGGATCTCGCGTACCGCATCGGTCACGTAGCCGAGCGTCGCGCCGATGTCGGGCACCGCGAGCTTCGCGACGTCGGCCTCGGTGCGCACCGGATGCGCGAACTTCGGCCCTTCGCCGACCTGGAAGTCGAGGCCGAGGCCCATGGCGTCGGGAATCGTCAGGATGTCGGAGAACAGGATCGCGGCGTCGAGCGGAAAGCGCTCGAGCGGCTGCAGCGTCACTTCGGTCGCGTAATCGGGATTCTTCGCGAGGCCGAGGAAGCTGCCGGCGCGCGCGCGCGTCGCGTTGTATTCCGGCAGATAGCGGCCCGCCTGGCGCATCAGCCAGATCGGCGTGTAGTCGGTCGGCTCGCGCAGAAGCGCACGCAGGAAGGTGTCGTTGAGCAGGGTATGGGCCACGGTGTGAGCGACGGTGCGTAGGCAAACCGGCATTTTACCGGACAGCCGCGCTCGGACTGCGCGTGCCCGTGCGATGGCGGCCATATGACGCGCGCGATGGCTCCGTTATGATCGGACGCTCATATCGAACCGAACCCAGGAGGAGACAGATGAAGACACTCGCCACGATCGCCGCGGCCGCGATGCTGTGCTGCGCCGGCGCCGCGCAGGCGGAAGGCGCCGGCGCTTCCCGGCTCGACGACGTGCTCGCGCGCGGCACGCTGCGCGTCTGCACGACCGGCGACTACAAGCCGTATTCGTACTACCGCACGGATGGCCGCTTCGAGGGCATCGACATCGACATGGCCGAATCGCTCGCGAAATCGCTCGGCGTCAAGCCCGACTACGTGAAGACGAGCTGGTCGAACCTGACCGCCGACTTCGTCGCGAAGTGCGACATCGCGGTCGGCGGCGTATCGACGACGCTCGAGCGGCAGAAGCGCGCGTTCTTCACGCAGCCGTACGTCGTCGACGGGAAGACGCCGATCGTGCGCTGCGGCGACGTCGACAAGTATCAGACGGTCGCGCAGATCGACCGGCCCGAAACGCGCGTGATCGTGAACCCCGGCGGCACGAACGAGCGTTTCGCGAAGCAGTATTTCACGCACGCGAACCTGACCGTCTACCCCGACAACGTGACGATCTTCAAGCAGATCCTCGCGGGCAAGGCCGACGTGATGGTGACGGATGCGTCCGAGACACTGCTGCAGCAAAAGCTGAATCCGGGGCTCTGCTCGGTGCACCCCGACAAGCCGTTCCAGTTCGGCGAGAAGGCGTACATGGTGCCGCGCGGCGACGTCGTGTTCCAGCAGTACGTCGATCGGTGGCTGCACCTCGCGCTGTCGACGGGCGAATACCAGGCGATCTCCGATAAATGGCTCAAGTAACGGCATGATCGACGGCGATGCGCGCGCTTCGATTCACGCGCTTCGCTTCGCGCGTCGGCCGCCGCGCGCGCGTTCGGACTCGCCTCGCCGATCGCCGCGCGTCGAACCGGCCGAACGGCCGACTGTTTTCGTCGACGATCACGTTTCAAAATCTTTCCAACGGATGAATCGGCGATGGTCGCGGTTTGCACGGCGCGCATTTTCCGGCGTGCAAATCGACATTTCATCGAGCGTCATGCGCCTGAAAATCGCGTTGCATGCACGCGATGAAAACGCATGAGAAAAGGTGGGTAAAAATGACCTTTTTCAGGACGCCGAAAACAGCAAATAATCCCGGAAAGCCTTATCTGACGGGCGTTACAACCTGAAACACTTTGTTACCGCGACAGTCCATCAATTCGCCCACAATGGCCTCAACGGTTTCAACACGGATGCGGTCTCGTGTGCCAAGTGTGAGCGGACGCGAAGCGCTGCGAGCCAGTCGGTTACGTACCGAAGCCCTTCCGAGGGGCATCCTTGTTGGAGTCGTTTCCGGCCCCCGCCGGATCCGGTTTCATCTTTGGTCTCCTCGCGCTAACCCCGTAGCGTGTGGTTTTTAGCGGGCTAATAAGCCCGCTTTTTTTCGTCCATCGAAAACGCAACGGCCCGTAGCAGGCCGCCGCGTTTCCCGTCTCTCCCGTTCAGCCGAATCGTCACGCGGTCTTCTGCACGTCGAGTTTCAGCTCGTCGATCATCCGTTCGCGCATCACGAACTTCTGCACCTTGCCCGTCACCGTCATCGGCAGCTCGTCGACGAAGCGGATATAGCGCGGAATCTTGTAGTGCGCGATCTGCCCTTGGCAAAACGCGCGCACGTCGTCCTCGGTCATCTGCTCGTCCGCGCGCAGCACGATCCACGCACACAGCTCTTCGCCGTACTTCGGATCGGGCACGCCGAACACCTGCGCGCTCTGAATCTTCGGATGCCGGAACAGGAATTCCTCGATCTCGCGCGGATACACGTTCTCGCCGCCGCGAATCACCATGTCCTTCAGGCGGCCGACGATGTTGCAATAGCCTTCCGCGTCGAGCGTCGCGAGATCGCCCGTGTGCATCCAGCCGTCGATCAGCACTTCGCGCGTCTTCGCGTCGTCGTCCCAGTAGCCGAGCATCACCGAGTAGCCCTTCGTGCAGAGCTCGCCCGTCACGCCGACCGGTACGATCTCGCCGCCCGGATCGACGATCTTCACCTCGAGATGCGGCTGCACGCGTCCGACCGTCGTCGTGCGTTTCTCGAGCGGATCGTCGGTCGAGCTCTGGAACGACACGGGGCTCGTCTCCGTCATCCCGTAGGCGATCGTGATCTCCGACAAGTGCATCTGCGACACCACACGCTTCATCGTCTCGATCGGACACGGCGAGCCGGCCATGATGCCGGTGCGCAGCGTCGAGAGGTCGAACTTCGCGAACTCGGGATGATCGAGCTCCGCGATGAACATCGTCGGCACGCCGTGCAGCGCGGTACAGCGCTCTTCGGCGACGGCCGCGAGTGTCGCGACGGGGTCGAACGCCTCGCCGGGAAACACCATCGCCGCGCCGGTCGACACGCACGCGAGCACCGCGAGCACCATCCCGAAGCAGTGATACAACGGCACCGGAATGCAGAGCGCGTCCTGCTCGCTGAAGCGCATCGCCCTCGCGATGAAGCGCGCGTTGTTGACGACGTTGCGGTGCGTGAGCGTCGCGCCCTTCGGGCTGCCGGTCGTGCCGCTCGTGAACTGGATATTGATCGGATCGGTCGCTGCGAGCGTCGCGCCGAGCGCGTCGAGCGCCGCCGAATCGACGCTGGCGCGCCCGCGCGCGATCACGTCGGCGAAGCGGAACATGCCGGGCGGCGCGACGTCGCCCATCGACACGACCGTGCGCAGGCTCGGCACGCGCGCCGCGCGCAGTTCGCCGGGCGCCGCGTTCGCCAGCTCGGGCGCAATCGTCTGCAGCATCTCGACGTACGCGGACGACTTGAAGCGTTCGGCCGCGATCACCGCCGTGCAGCCGACCTTGTTCAGCGCGTATTCGAGTTCGGCGAGCCGGTATGCGGGATTGATGTTCACGAGGATCGCGCCGATGCGCGCGGTCGCGAACTGCGTGAGCAGCCATTCACTGCGGTTCGGCGACCAGATGCCGACGCGGTCGCCCTTGCCGATGCCGAGCGCCGCGAGGCCCGCGGCAAGCACGTCGATTTCGGCCGCGAATTCGCGCCAGGTCCAGCGCACCTGCTGCTCGCGGAACACGACCGCGGGCCGCTCGGGAAAGCGCTCGGCCGTGTCGCGCAGGAAGCGGCCGATCGTCGCCTCCGACAGCGGCACGTCGGTCGCGCCGCGCACGTACGACAGTCCGTTCTCGGGCGCGATCAGCGCCCGTACGCCAAGGTCTGCTGCCATGAGTGTCTCCGTCCGTTTTTTGTCTGAGCGGCGCGGGCCGGCCGGCTGCGCGCGCCCGGGCGCACGGCGGCGAGCCGCAACGCGGATGATGCCGCGTTCCGCTGACGACACTCTGACATCAAATCGCGGCGCCGGGATGAAATAGCACGACCGGACGCAACGCAGCGCGCGCGGACCGAAACCGCAGACGAAAAAAAAGCAGCCCGAAGGCTGCTCTCTTTTCGCGCGATACGCGGCAGGCTCAGTGCCGGCTGCGGATCTTCGCGAGACGCTGGATCGCCTCGAGCTGCGCCATCGCGGTCGCGAGCTCGGACTGCGCCTTCGCGAGGTCGAGGTCCGACTTCGCGTTCTGCAGCGTTTCCTCGGCACGCTTGCGCGCTTCCTCGGCCTTCGCCGCGTCGAGGTCCTTGCCGCGGATCGCGGTATCGGCGAGCACCGTCACGGCGCCCGGCTGCACTTCGAGAATGCCGCCGGCGACGAACACGAATTCGTCGCTGCCGCCCTCGACTTCGATGCGCACCGCACCCGGACGAATCCGCGTGATCAGCGGCGTGTGGCCCGGCAGAATACCCAGCTCACCCGTTTCGCCCGGCAGCGCGACGAATTTCGCCTCGCCCGAGAAGATCTGCTCTTCCGCGCTGACGACGTCTACTTTGATGGTTGCCATATCGACTCCTGTCGATCGGTGCGAGCGCTTCGGCGCGACCTCCGACCGATGCCGCGGCGGGCCTGCGTTCGCGCTTGCGCGCGGAATGCGGCCCGTCGGCCATCGACCGGAACGGGCACTTCGGCCTCGCTCCAATCTCATGCACGGCGGGTTGAGCGTGTTGCGATCGGCGCGGCCGGCCACGGCGATAAATCAGCGATGATTTATGCGCGGCCGCACGCGCCGGCGTGCGACTCACTCGAACCCTTACTGGATCTTCTTGGCCTTCTCGAAGGCTTCGTCGATCGTGCCGACCATGTAGAACGCCTGTTCCGGCAGGTGGTCGCACTCGCCGTCGACGATCATCTTGAAGCCGCGGATCGTTTCCTTCAGCGGCACGTACTTGCCCGGCGAGCCCGTGAACACTTCAGCGACATGGAACGGCTGCGACAGGAAACGCTGGATCTTACGCGCACGGGCGACCGACAGCTTGTCTTCCGGCGACAGTTCGTCCATGCCCAGAATCGCGATGATGTCGCGCAGTTCCTTGTAGCGCTGCAGCGTCTGCTGAACGCGGCGCGTGATCGAGTAGTGCTCTTCGCCGATCACGTTCGGGTCGATCTGGCGCGACGTCGAGTCGAGCGGGTCGACCGCCGGGTAGATACCCAGCGACGCGATGTCACGCGACAGCACGACGGTTGCGTCCAGGTGGCCGAAGGTCGTGGCCGGCGACGGGTCGGTCAAGTCGTCCGCAGGGACGTACACGGCCTGAACCGACGTAATCGAGCCCTTCTTGGTCGACGTGATGCGTTCCTGCAGCTTGCCCATTTCTTCAGCCAGCGTCGGCTGATAGCCCACGGCCGACGGCATACGGCCGAGCAGTGCCGACACTTCGGTACCGGCCAGCGTGAAACGGTAGATGTTGTCGACGAAGAACAGCACGTCGAGGCCTTCGTCACGGAAGAACTCGGCCATCGTCAGGCCGGTCAGCGCGACGCGCAGACGGTTGCCCGGCGGCTCGTTCATCTGGCCGTACACGAGCGCGACCTTGTCGAGAACGTTCGAGTCCTTCATTTCGTGGTAGAAGTCGTTCCCTTCACGGGTACGCTCGCCCACGCCCGCGAACACGGAGTAACCGCCGTGCTCCTTCGCGATGTTGTTGATGAGCTCCATCATGTTGACGGTCTTGCCCACGCCTGCACCGCCGAACAGACCGACCTTGCCGCCCTTTGCGAACGGGCAGATCAGGTCGATGACCTTGATGCCCGTTTCGAGCAGTTCGGTCGACGGCGACAGTTCGTCGAACGCCGGCGCCTTCTGGTGGATCGAACGCTTCGTTTCGCTTTCGATCGGGCCCGCTTCGTCGATCGGACGGCCGAGCACGTCCATGATGCGGCCGAGGGTCGGCTTGCCGACCGGCACCGAGATCGGATTGCCCGTGTTCTTCACGGTCAGACCGCGGCGCAGGCCGTCGGATGCACCCAGACAGATGGTACGGACCACGCCGTCGCCCAGCTGCTGCTGGACTTCGAGCGTCAGTTCCGAGCCATCGAGAATGAGCGCGTCGTAGATCTTCGGCATGCTGTCGCGCGGGAATTCCACGTCGATAACGGCGCCGATGCACTGTACGATCTTGCCTTCTACCAAAGCAGCAGTACTCATCGCTTTTCCTTTAAATACCTGATTCTTTACTCGCGCAAAGGCGCAGTTGTCGTCCCGGACGCGCGCTTAAACAGCGGCTGCGCCGCCGACGATCTCCGACAGTTCCTTCGTGATCGCGGCCTGACGGCTCTTGTTGTAGACGAGCTGCAGTTCGCTGATCACCGTCTTCGCGTTGTCGGACGCGGCCTTCATCGCGACCATGCGCGCCGATTGCTCGGACGCCATGTTCTCCGCGACGGCCTGGTACACCAGCGCCTCGACGTAACGCACGAGCAGTTCGTCGACGACTGCCTGCGCGTCCGGCTCGTAGATGTAGTCCCACGACGTGGCCGGCGTACCGTCGTCGGCCTCGAAGTGCTCCGACGACAGCGGCAGCAGCTGCTCGATCACGGCTTCCTGCTTCATCGTGTTGATGAAGCGCGTGTAAGCGAGATAGACCGCCGACAGCTTGCCTTCCGAGTACAGATCGAGCTGCGTCTTGACCGCGCCGATCAGCTTGTCGAGATGCGGGGTGTCGCCGAGATGCACGACCTGCGACAGCACCTTCGCGCCGAAGCGGTTCAGGAAGCCGAGACCCTTGCCGCCGATCGCGGTGGCTTCGACCTTCTGGCCCTTCTCTTCGAGCTCCTTGAACTTCTGCACCGACGCACGCAGCACGTTCGTGTTCAGACCGCCGCACAGACCCTTGTCCGTCGTGACGAGGATGATGCCGGCCGTCTTCGCGCCTTCGTTCGCCACCATGAACGGGTGGCGGTACTCCGGGTTCGCACGGCTCATGTGCGCGGCGATGGCACGGACCTTGTCCGCGTACGGACGAGCGGCGCGCATGCGTTCCTGCGCGCGGCGCATCTTCGATGCGGCCACCATCTCCATCGCCTTCGTGATCTTGCGCGTGTTCTGCACGCTCTTGATCTTGCCGCGAATTTCCTTCATTCCAGCCATAGCTTGCTCCTTTGCGCCCCGGGTTAGCGCGTCAGCGCTCGACTCGGGGCTCATGCACCGCTCACCGAAGCGGCGCGGGCGCCTCAGCTCCCGCGCGGCCTCGGTGTGTCACTCGCGGATCAATAGGCACCCGACTTCTTGAAGGATTCGATCGCCGCGCGCAGCGCGCCTTCGTCGTCCTTCGAGAGATCCTTGGTGTCTTCGATGCGCTTGATGAGGTCAGCGTGGCTCGTCTTCAGGAATTCGCGCAGGCCCTTCTCGAACGGCAGCACCTGCTTCACGTCGAGATCGTCGAGGTAGCCGTTGTTCGCGGAGAACAGCGACACGGCCAGTTCCCACACCTGCAGCGGCTGGTACTGCGGCTGCTTCAGCAGTTCCGTCACGCGGCGGCCGCGCTCGAGCTGCTTGCGGGTCGCTTCGTCGAGGTCCGATGCGAACTGCGCGAATGCGGCCAGTTCACGGTACTGCGCGAGGTCGGTACGGATACCGCCCGACAGCTTCTTCACGACCTTCGTCTGCGCGGCGCCACCGACACGCGACACCGACACGCCGGCGTTGATTGCCGGGCGGATGCCTGCGTTGAACAGGTCGGTTTCCAGGAAGATCTGGCCGTCGGTAATCGAGATCACGTTCGTCGGAACGAACGCCGTCACGTCGCCTGCCTGCGTTTCGATGACCGGCAGTGCCGTCAGCGAGCCGCTCTTGCCCTTCACTTCGCCGTTCGTGAACTTCTCGACGTACTCTTCCGAGACGCGCGCCGCGCGCTCGAGCAGACGCGAGTGCAGATAGAACACGTCGCCCGGGTACGCTTCGCGGCCCGGCGGACGGCGCAGCAGCAGCGAGATCTGACGGTATGCCCAAGCCTGCTTGGTCAAGTCGTCGTAAATGATCAGCGCGTCCTGGCCACGATCGCGGAAGTATTCGCCCATCGTGCAGCCCGCGTACGGTGCGAGGTACTGCATCGCGGCGGAATCCGATGCCGAAGCGGCGACGACGATGGTGTACGCCATCGCGCCCGTTTCTTCGAGCTTGCGCACCACGTTCATGATCGACGAAGCCTTCTGGCCGATCGCGACGTAGATACAGATCAGGTCCTTGCCCTTCTGGTTGATGATCGCGTCGAGCGCCACCGCGGTCTTGCCGGTCTGGCGGTCGCCGATGATCAGCTCGCGCTGGCCGCGGCCGATCGGCACCATCGCGTCGATCGACTTGATGCCCGTCTGCACCGGCTGCGACACCGACTTACGCCAGATCACGCCCGGGGCGATCTTTTCGATCGCGTCGGTCAGCTTCGCGTTGACCGGGCCCTTGCCGTCGATCGGGTTGCCGAGCGCGTCGACCACGCGGCCGATGAGTTCCGGACCGACCGGGACTTCGAGAATGCGGCCCGTCGTCTTGACGACGTCGCCTTCCGAGATGTGTTCGTATTCGCCGAGAATCACCGCGCCGACCGAGTCGCGCTCGAGGTTCAGCGCGAGGCCGAACGTGTTGCCCGGAAACTCGAGCATTTCGCCCTGCATCACGTCCGACAGGCCGTGGATGCGCACGATACCGTCGGTCACGGAGATCACGGTGCCCTGGTTGCGAACGTCTGCGCTCGCTTCAAGGCCCTGGATCCGGCTCTTGATCAGCTCGCTGATCTCAGAGGGATTGAGTTGCATTATTCGCTCCTGATAGTCAATTCTGTTGCGTGCCGGCGTGGCGCTCAGGCGGTCAAGGCAGCCTGCATCGATGCGAGGCGCGCGCGAACCGAGGTGTCGAGCACTTCGTCGCCGACCGTCACGCGCACGCCGCCGATCAGCGACGAATCGACTTCGACCGTCGGCTTCAGCTTGCGCTTGAACTTGCGTTCGAGGCTCGCGACGAGACTGTCGAGATCCGCGCCGTCCAGCGGGAACGCGCTCACGATCTCGGCGTCCGCTGCGCCTTCACGTTCGTTCTTGAGCGCCTCGAACTGCTCGGCGATTTCCGGCAGCAGCGCGATGCGATGATTGTCGACCAGCATCTGCACGAAGTTCTTCGCTTCGGCGCCGGCCGCGAGCGGCGACTTCAGCGCGGCAAGCAGCAGCTCGGCCACTTGCGCACGCGTCACCTTCGGGCTCGACGCGACCGACAGCACTTCCGGCAGACGCGCAACCTGGGCCAGCTCTTGCACGAGCGTGGACCAGGCGGCGATGTCACCGCCCTCGGCCACGCGGAACAGCGCTTCTGCGTAAGGGCGGGCGATGGTTGCAAGTTCGGCCATGATCAGAGCTCGGCTTTCAGTTGATTCAGCAGTTGGGCGTGGGCCGTTTGATCGACTTCGCGCTTCAGGATCTGCTCGGCGCCCTTCACGGCCAGCGCAGCGACTTCGCCGCGCAGCGCTTCGCGCGCCTTCACGATTTGCTGTTCTGCTTCCGCTTTCGCCTGCGCGACGATGCGGGCGGCTTCAGCCTGGGCGTTGGCCTTGATTTCCTCGGCGACCGCCTGGGCACGCTTTTCGGCGTCGGCGATGCGCTGCTGGCCGTCGTTGCGGGCCTGCGCGAGTTCCTGGTCCACGCGCTTGTGCGCTGCTTCGAGTTCCGCCTTGCCCTTTTCCGCGGCGGCGAGGCCGTCGGCGATCTTCTTCGAACGTTCGTCGAGGGCGTTGATCAACGGCGGCCACACGAACTTCATCGTGAACCACGCGAGGACCAGGAACACGACCATTTGCGCAAACAGAGTTGCGTTGAGATTCACGGTGTTTCCTTATCTGCTATTCCGGAAAAATGAAACGGTAAGGCGCTCATCGAGTTGCATTCGATCAGCGCCCCAAGTCTCCGTTCCGCCCTGCGCCGGCTCACGCCGGGCGCATATTTCCGAGGAACCTTAGCCTGCGAGCTTCGACAGGAGCGGGTTCGCGAACGCGAACAGCATTGCGACACCCACGCCGATCAGGAATGCCGCGTCGATCAGGCCGGCCAGCAGGAACATCTTCGTTTGCAGCGGGTTGATGAGTTCCGGCTGACGTGCGCACGCTTCGATGTACTTGCCGCCCATCAGCGCGATACCGATACAGGCGCCGATTGCACCCAGGCCGATGATGATGCCGATACCGATGGCGGTCAGACCCTGGATGTTGGCGATGAAAGCTTGCATGATCACTCCTTTGTGAAAAGACTTGGAACTAGAGATTTAAGAAAATAAAACGAAGACTCTTTTTTGCACGCCGTGCTTAATGCTTGTCGTGCGCCTGGCCGAGATACACCAGCGTCAGCATCATGAAAATGAATGCCTGCAACAGAACAATCAGGATGTGGAAGATTGCCCAGACGCTGCCCGCGATCACATGACCAACGAAGCCGAGGAACGTTGCGTCGCCACCGAAGCTCCACATGCTGCCGAGCAGGGCGATCAACAGGAACAACAGCTCACCCGCGTACATGTTGCCGAACAACCGCATGCCGAGCGAGACGGTCTTCGCGACGTATTCGACGACGTTGAGCGCGAGGTTCGGGATCCACAGCAGCGGGTGTGCGCCGAACGGCGCCGACAGCAGCTCATGCGCAAAACCGCCCGGGCCCTTGATCTTGATGCTGTAGTAGATCATCAGGACGAACACGCCGAGCGCGATGCCGAGCGTGCCGTTGAGGTCGGCCGTCGGAACGATGCGATGGTGGGAGATCACGTTCGACAGACCCAGCCAGCCGATCACGCGGCCCGGCAGGTCCACCGGAAGGAAGTCGAGCGAGTTCATCAGCGCGACCCACACGAACACGGTGAGCGCGAGCGGCGCGATGAACGTGCGGTTGCCGTGAACGATGGCCTTCGATTGGTCTTCGACCATCTCGACGAGCATCTCGATCGCGCACTGGAAGCGGCCCGGCACGCCCGGCGTCGCCTTACGGGCGGCCAGACGCAGCAGGACGATCGTCACGATGCCGCACACGATCGACCAGAACAGCGTGTCGAGATTCCAGACGTGGATGTCGAAAATCGACGTCTGATGCGAGGTGGAAAAATTCTGCAAGTGGTGCGCAATGTACTCGGACGGATCCGGACTGCGCGTGCCTTCGCTAGCTGCCATATCGTTAATGCCACCCAAATTGTCGAAAATCGTTTTGCCTGTTCCGCAACACGCTATTGCGGGAACGGGCCCGTGCGATTTCGTGTCGAAAACCGCACGCTGCTTGTTTCTTACCGCCAGGCCAGCGCGATCCAGTACGTCTTCAGCACGACGAGGTAGGTGACGAGGAGCGCCGGCCAGTGCACGCCGGCATAGCCGTACGCCACTGCGGCGAACATGCCGATCGTCACGCCGAGCTTCAGCGCTTCGCCGGCCACCCAGCTCATCACGGTGGCCGAGCCACCTGCCTTCAGTCGTGCCACGAACAACGCGCTTGGCACCCAGCCGATCGCTCCGCCCAGAAACGCGGATTGCGCAGCGGCGCCCGGCGACTTTGAAAACAGCCACCACGCCAGCGTTGCAACCAGGGACAGTGCCACCTGCGCGATCACCACTTTGTATGGGGTCACGCGCGACGGCTTGCTCACGTTCGGGCCGAAGAGCTTCTCGGCCTCCGCCCGTGTGAGCGGAACGATGTTGTTATCTTGCTGCTCGACATCCCAGTCGTCATCGGATTCGCGCCGCTCGCCGGCCGCTGAAGCGGTGCGTTGCGCGCGGTGATCATCGTGCCTATCGTTCGGCGCCTGACCCGCCATCGCAGTCTTCCGCAAAATCCTGAAACCGGCCCCAAGCTTTCCGAAAGCTTTCAGGGGTGCCGAGCTAACAAATCCGGGCGATTGTAAGCGATAGTTGCAACTGATTCAAGGCTTTAGACGCGACAAAAACCGGCGTGAAACGACGCGTCATGATGCGAGAAAACGCGCGATTCCGGGACGTACGATGACAGTTGTAAGGTCAACTTTTGCATCGTCATCGGTCGAAGAAAATGTGTGGTAATGCGATCGTCGCGGCGATCCGCACAGGCGTGCGGCGGGAGACGTCGATGGTCGAATGGTCGGCGTTTGTCGCCGTCGCGATGCGGTGGAAAGCGTGGCACACGATCGAACGGGTGAAGCGCGCGTCGCCGGACGCGAAAATTTGCCGTGAAGCTGCATGGCGGACTGCTCGGCCGGATTCGCGAATTCGAAGATTCGCACGCATCGGTTGCAGTCGCACCACAGCCGATTCACTGTGTCCGCCCCGCCGGGTCCGCCCGCATCCTCCGCACGGCGCGCGCGCCAGCACAGCGCAAGCTGTGCATCGCCACCGCCGAGACCAGCCGATATCCTGTGCAGCGATCGTCAGAGATGCGCGAGCAGCCATGCGCCCAGCACGGCGCTCACGAGCGCGAACGGAATCGACACGAGATGGAACGGCAGCCACATGCGCGGCTCCTTCGCGAGACGGACCGCGATCAGATTCGCGAGCGAGCCGATCGCGAATCCGAAGCCGCCGACCGATACGCCGAACGCGAGCGCACGCCAGTCGTGCGTGAACTCCGACAGCAGGATCGCGGCCGGCACGTTGCTGATGCCCTGCGACAGGATCGCGCCCGCCGCGAATACGCGCAGCGGCGAATCGAGCCGCGCGTGCGCGATCGCGTCGTGTATCCACGGCAGCGCCGCGGCCGTGCGCAGCACGACGAACATCAGCACGAAAATCAGCAGCAGCAGCCAGTCGATCTTCAGGACTGCCTTGCGTTGAACGGCGAGCAGCACGATCGTCACCGCGATCAGCGCCGGCAGCGGATGATGCGCATCGGCCAGCAGCACGAATGCGGCGAACAGCACGGCCGCGATCAGCGCGTGCGTGCGGTGCACGTCGACGTCCGCGACGTCGCCGGACAGATCGAGCGGTTTCGCGCGAAACGCGCATGCGGTCAGCGCGAGCAGCAGCACCATCAGCGCGACGGCGAGCGGCCCGAGCGTGACGACGAAGCGGCCGAACGACACGCCGCTCAACTGCCACAGAAAAAGATTTTGCGGATTGCCGAGCGGCGTTGCGATCGATCCCGCATTGACGGACAGCGCGACGACGATCACGAGGCGCCGGAACGGCAGCGGCGTCAGCTCGCGCAACGACACCATCAGCGGCACGACGACGAACAGCGCGACGTCGTTCGTCAGCCACATCGAGAGCACGGCCGCGAACACGACGAGCAGCATCGCGAGCCCGCGCTCGGAACGCACGTGATGCACGATCCGGTGCGCGAGCCACATCAGGCAGCCCGACAGTTCGAGCGCCTTCGTCAGCATCAACAGGCCCGCGAGCGTCGCGACCGTCTGCCAGTCGACGCGCTCGGCCAGCACGCGAATCGGTTGCGGACGCAACCATTCCAGCACGATCAGGCTGAGCGCCAGCACGGACAGCACGGGCTCCTGTGCAAGCCAGCCGAGCCACCGGCGCGGCGCCGGCGCGCCCGTGTCGTGAATCGACATGCTCCCGTTATTCCTCGGCCGCGACGTTGCCGCGCAGGCGCACGAGAATGCCTTCGAGCGCATCGAGGTTGCCGAAGTCGATCGTCACCTGCCCTCGCCCGCGACGGCCCAGTTTGATCTTCACCGTCGACGCCAGCAGATCCGACAACTCCTCTTCGAGACGACGCGTATCGCGGCCGCCGTCGTCCTTCGCGCGCGCCTTCACCGCAGGCGCTTCCTTCGTCGTCTGTGCGACGAGCTTCTCGGTCTCGCGCACCGACATCCGCTTGTTGACGACCTGATGCGCGAGCGTGATCTGCGTCGCCGCATCGACCGCGAGCAGCGCACGCGCGTGGCCCATGTCGAGATCGCCCGCGAGCAGCATCGTCTGCACGGGCGCCGCGAGGTTCAGCAAACGCAGCAGGTTCGACACCGCGCTGCGCGAACGGCCCACCGACTCGGCCGCCTGCTCGTGCGTGAAACCGAATTCGTCGAGCAGCCGCTGAATGCCGTGCGCCTCTTCAAGCGGATTCAGATCCTCGCGCTGGATGTTTTCGATCAGCGCCATCGCCGCGGCGGCCTGATCGGATACCTCCTTCACGAGTACCGGCACTTCCTCGAGGCCCGCGAGACGCGCGGCGCGGAAACGTCGCTCGCCCGCGATGATCTCGTATTTGTCTGACGAAATGGGGCGTACCAGGATCGGCTGCATCACGCCCTGTGCGCGAATGCTGGCCGCGAGCTCCTGCAGGCTGCCTTCGTCCATCCGCGTGCGCGGCTGGTATTTGCCGGCCTGCAGCTTGCCGAGCGCGAGCGTGTTCGGCGCGCCTTCGATCTTCACCGCTTCGGTGATGTCGGCGCTGCCGCCGAGCAGCGCTTCGAGGCCACGTCCCAAGCCCTTCTTCTTCGGTACGGCGTTCATGTCTTTCTTCCTCGCTTCGCTCATGTCCGGTTACGACGCCTCGAACGCGCGCACGCGCTCGATCATCTCTGCACCGAACTGGAGATAGGCTTGCGCACCGCGCGAGCTGCGGTCGAACACGACGCCCGGCAGCCCATAGCTCGGCGCTTCCGCGAGGCGCACGTTGCGCGGGATCACCGCGTCGAACACCTTGTCGCCGAAGTGCGCTTTCAGTTGATCGGAGACCTGCTGCTGCAGCGTGATGCGCGGATCGAACATCACACGCAGCAAGCCGATGATCTTCAGGTCGCGGTTCATGTTCGCGTGCACCTGCTTGATCGTGTTGACGAGATCCGAGAGCCCTTCGAGCGCGAAGTATTCGCACTGCATCGGGATCACGACGCCGTGCGCTGCGCACAGGCCGTTCAGCGTCAGCAACGACAGCGTCGGCGGACAATCGATCAGCACGAAGTCGTAATCGTCCTCGACGCGCTCGAGCGCCGCCTTCAACTGGCGCTCGCGGTTCTCGATACCGATCAGCTCGATCTCCGCACCGGACAGCTCGCGGTTCGCCGGCAGCACGTCGTACGTGACGGCTTCGGGCCGGATGCGCGCGTCGGCCACCGACACGCCGTCGACCAGCACCTCGTACACCGTCGCTTCGCATGCGGCCTTGTCGATCCCGCTGCCCATCGTCGCGTTGCCCTGCGGGTCGAGATCGATCAGCAGGACTCGTTGCTCCTGCGCTGCAAGGCTTGCGGCGAGATTGACCGATGTCGTCGTCTTGCCGACGCCCCCCTTCTGGTTCGCAACGCAGAAGATCTTTGCCATCGTTGGTGTGTTCCTCTTACCTTCAAACATTCGGCGCGCCGTTCGCGCGCCGTCAAATCGCCTCGTCGACGGCCACCTCGATCAGATGCCGTTCGGCATCGAGCATCGGAACCGCCAGACGCATCGTCTGCTTCACACGGCTGCCTTCGGGCAACCGCGCAATCTCGTCGTCCGGATGCACGCCCTTCATCGCCCAGATCGAACCGCCCGGCGCAACGAGATGCCGAGCAAGTTTAACGAAGTCGGACAGGTCCGCGAAGGCGCGCGACACGATGATGTCGAATTTTTCCGGCACCTCGACGCCGGGCCGCAGCGATTCGACGCGCCCCGTGACCACCGACAGATTCGTGAGCTTCAGTTCCGCACGCGTTTGCGTCTGGAACGCGGACTTCTTCTGCACGATGTCGTTCAGCGTTACCTGCCAGTCCGGCTCGACGATCGCGAGCACGATGCCCGGCAAGCCGCCGCCCGAGCCGACGTCGAGCACGCGTGCCGACGCGCGGCCGCGCAGATGCGGCACGATCGACAGCGAATCGAGGATGTGCTGGATCAGCATCTGCTGCGGATCGCGAATCGCCGTCAGGTTGTAGACCGCGTTCCACTTGCCCAGCAGCGCGACGTAGTCGAGCAGCCGGTTGCGTTGCGTATCGGATAGCGCGACGTCGAGCGACGCCGCGCCGTCGACGAGCATCCGTTCAAGTACGTCCCGATTAACCGCCGGCGCGCGACGCGCCGTCATTGTTGCGTCGGGACGGCGCCGTCCCCCTGCTCGGCAGCCGGTGCGGCCGCGCCGTTACGGCGGCCCAGCCCGCGCCGCTTCAAGTGCACCATCAGCAGCGAAATGGCCGCCGGCGTGACGCCGGAGATGCGCGATGCCTGCCCGATCGTCTCCGGCCGGAACTGATTGAGCTTCTGGCTGACCTCGAACGACAAGCCGCGCACTTCGCGATAGTCGATCCCGTCCGGCAGACGCGTGTTCTCGTTCGCGTCGTTGCGTTCGATCTCGGTCGCCTGACGTTCGATATAGCCCTGATACTTGATGCCGATCTCGACCTGCTCCTTGATCTGCGCGAGCAGCACCGGATCGTCGGCCAGCGGCTCCGCCGGCCCGCACTCGCCGCCCTTCAGCCCGCAGACGCCGTCGTAGTCGACGCCCGGACGCCGCAGCAGCTCCGCCAGGCTGTATTCATGGTCGATCGGTTTGCCGAGCAATGCGGTCGCCTCTTCCGGCGGCAGCGTCTTCGGCGTCACCCAGGTCGTCTTCAGTCGTTCGGTTTCACGTGAAACAGCGTCGCGCTTCCGGCAGAACGCGTCCCAACGCACGTCGTCGACGAGGCCCAGCTCGCGGCCGATCTCGGTCAGACGCATGTCCGCGTTGTCTTCGCGGAGGCTCAGACGGTATTCGGCGCGGCTCGTGAACATCCGGTACGGCTCGGCGACGCCGCGCGTAACGAGATCGTCGACCAGCACGCCGAGGTACGCCTGATCGCGACGCGGGCACCATGCGTCCTTTTCCTGCACGTAGCGGCCCGCATTGACGCCTGCGAGCAGGCCCTGCGCGGCGGCTTCTTCGTACCCGGTCGTCCCGTTGATCTGGCCCGCAAAGAACAATCCGTTGATCGCCTTCGTCTCCAGCGACGCCTTCAGCGCGCGCGGATCGAAGTAGTCATACTCGATCGCATAGCCGGGCCGCAGGATATGCGCCTGTTCGAGGCCACGCATCGAATGCACGAGCTCGAGCTGCACGTCGAACGGCAGGCTCGTCGAAATCCCGTTCGGGTAGAACTCGTTGGTCGTCAGCCCTTCCGGCTCGAGGAAGATCTGGTGCGATTCCTTCGACGCGAATCGATGAATCTTATCCTCGATCGACGGGCAGTAGCGCGGCCCCACGCCTTCAATCACGCCCGTGTACATCGGCGAACGGTCGAGACCGCCGCGAATGATGTCGTGCGTGCGCTCGTTCGTGTGCGTGACCCAGCACGGCAGTTGCTGCGGATGCTGCTCGGCACGGCCGAGGAAAGAGAACACCGGAATCGGATCGAGATCGCCCGGCTGCTCTTCGAGCTTCGAGAAATCGATCGTGCGCCCGTCGATACGCGGCGGCGTTCCGGTCTTCAGCCGGCCTTGCGGCAGCTTCAGCTCCTTCAAGCGCGCAGACAGCGACACGGCGGCCGGGTCGCCCGCGCGACCGCCCGTATAGTTGTTCAGGCCGACGTGGATCTTGCCGTCCAGGAATGTACCGGCCGTCAGCACGACCGCGCGCGCGCGGAACCGGATGCCGATTTGCGTGACGGCGCCGACCACGCGATCGCCCTCGACCATCAGGTCGTCGACGGCCTGCTGGAACAGCCACAGATTCGGCTGATTCTCGAGGCGGCGACGGATCGCCGCCTTGTACAGGATGCGGTCCGCCTGGGCGCGTGTCGCGCGTACGGCCGGGCCTTTCGACGAATTCAGGATCCGGAACTGGATCCCCGCTTCGTCGGTGGCTGCCGCCATTGCGCCGCCCAGCGCATCGACTTCCTTGACCAGATGGCCCTTGCCGATGCCGCCGATCGACGGATTGCAGCTCATCTGCCCGAGCGTTTCGATGTTGTGGGTCAGCAGCAGCGTCTTCCCGCCCATTCGGGCGGACGCCAACGCGGCTTCCGTGCCGGCATGACCGCCGCCGACGACGATGACGTCAAATTCTGTGGGATAAAGCATGGTGGATTCCGTACGCAGGACCGCGCACGAACCTATCTGAGAAATGTATGGGGCGAATTATAGCGGGTTCGCTTTTCGCCCGAAGGCCGTCCGAATGGTAGGGTCTGTACGTTTCGACGATTTTTTCGCCGATGCGTCCGAAAAACCGTGCCGCTGCGGCGAATCGCGGTAGCTCGCCGAGCCGTTCGCTGCTTCACAGCGTTCGCGCTCGATCGCCCTGAAGTTGTCCCCAAGCGGATGCTGCTTCTGTGCCCGCCCTTCCCGGCACGTCGGCCCGCCCCCAAACAAAAACGGCGTGTTTCACGTGAAACACGCCGCTCGTTTCCCGCTGCCAGCGGTTCGATCAGGCCGTCTTCCTTGCGAGCCCGAGATACGTCTCGATCACGCGCGGATTCTGTGCAAGTTCAGATGCCGGCCCTTCAAGCGCAAATTCGCCGGTCTCCAGCACGTAGCCGTAGTCCGAGATCTGCAGCGCCGCACGTGCGTTCTGCTCGATCAGCAGCGTCGCGACGCCTGTGCCGCGCAACGCGCTGATGATATGAAAGATCTCCTTCACGATCAGCGGCGCAAGCCCGAGGCTCGGCTCGTCGAGCATCAGCAGGTCCGGCTTGCCCATCAGCGCGCGTCCGACCGCGAGCATCTGCCGCTCGCCGCCCGACAGCGTACCGGCCGCCTGCTTGCGTCGCTCCTTCAATCGCGGAAACAGCGCGAACACCGGGTCGAGCTGGTCGAGAAAGTTCGCTTCGCCGGCCTGCTTGCGGCGATAGGCGCCGAGCACGAGGTTGTCTTCCACCGTCATCGTGCCGAACAGTTCGCGCTTCTCCGGCACGAGGCACATCCCGCGCGCGACACGCTGCTCGACCGGCAGTGCACCGACATCCTCGCCGCGATAGACGACCGCGCCGGACGCATGGCCCGTCACCGGCAGCG
This sequence comes from Burkholderia sp. BC1, assembly GCF_052683555.1. Classification (NCBI taxonomy): domain Bacteria; kingdom Pseudomonadati; phylum Pseudomonadota; class Betaproteobacteria; order Burkholderiales; family Burkholderiaceae; genus Burkholderia; species Burkholderia sp. BC1. Next base: position 49,568 of record NZ_JBQYLP010000017.1, on the reverse strand, counting down.
CGCCCATGATCGCGTTCAGCAGCGTCGATTTGCCGGCGCCGTTCGGGCCGATCACGCTGACGATCTGGCCCGCCCCGACCTTGATCGCCGCGCCGTGCAGCGCCTCGACCTTGCCGTACCGGACCGCCAGCCCGCGCACTTCGAGAATCGGCATCGTCGTGTCCGTCATCACTCCACCCCGCCCAGATACGCTTCAAGTACCGCCGGATCCTGCTGCACGTCCTGCGGCAGCCCTTCGGCGATGCGCGTGCCGAATTCCATGACGACGAGCCGGTCGGTCAGGTTCATCACGAAATCCATGTCGTGTTCGACGAGCAACACGCTCATGCCTTCGGCCTTCAGCCGGCGCAGCAGCTCCGCGAGTTGCTGTTTTTCCTGATAACGCAGGCCGGCTGCCGGCTCGTCGAGCAGCAGCAGCGTCGGATCGCAGCACAGTGCACGCGCGATTTCGAGAATCCGCTGCTGACCGAGTGCGAGGCTCCCCGCCTCGTCGTACATATGCTGTTCGAGGCCCACACGGCGGATCTGCCGCGCAGCCTCGGCGAGCAGCTGCGCTTCCTCGTGCGCATTGAGCCGCGCAATGCTGCGCCATACGCCCGTATGCCCGCGCAGATGGGCGCCGATCGCGACGTTCTCGAGCACCGTCATTCCCGGCAGCAGCTTCACGTGCTGGAACGTGCGACCGATCCCGCGCTGAACGATCTGTCGCGACGTGAGCCCGTCGATCCGTTCGCCGCGGAACGTGATCGTGCCGCCGGTCGGCTGCAGCACGCCGGTCACGAGGTTGAAGGTCGTCGACTTGCCCGCGCCGTTCGGGCCGATCAGCCCGACGATCTGCCCCGCTTTCACGTCGAAGCTGACGTCGTTGACGGCCACGAGCCCACCGAATTGCTTGCGTGCGTTGTCGACGACGAGCAGCGGCTCGCCGGCCACCGGTTTCGCGCGCTGCGGCAGCGGATCGGCGTGCTCTGGCACGTGCGCACGCGGCCCGCGCGGGAACAGTCGGGCGACGAACGGCCACACGCCCTGCCGCGCATACTGCAGCAGCAGCACCATCAGCACGCCGAACACGATGATCTCGAAGTTGCCTTCGGAGCCGAGCAGCTTCGGCAGCAGCGTCTGCAGGTAGTCCTGCAGCACCGTGAGGATCGCCGCACCGAGCACGGCGCCCCAGACATGCGACACGCCGCCGACGACGGCCATGAACAGGAATTCGATGCCGTGGTTCAGCCCGAACGGCGTCGGGTTCACCGCCCGCTGCAGATGCGCGTACAGAAAGCCGGACACCGCGGCGAGCACCGCCGCGTAGACGAAGATCACGACGCGCATCCACGCCGTGTTCACGCCCATCGCCTCGGCCATCACGCCGCCGCCGCGCAGCGCGCGAATCGCGCGGCCCGGCCGGCTGTTCAGCAGGTTCTGCACCGATACGATCGCCGCGAGCACGACTGCCCAGATCAGGAAATACAGGCTGCGGCCGCTGTCGAGTTCGAGCCCGAACAGGCTCAGCGCCGGAATGCCGTTGATGCCGTCGTATTTGCCGAGCACCTCGAGATTGCCGAACAGATAGAACAGCGCGAGGCCCCATGCGATCGTGCCGAGCGGCAGGAAGTGTCCCGAGAGCCGCATCGTGACCGCGCCGAGCACGAGCGCGACGAGCGCCGTCAGCGCGACGCCGACGATCAGCGCGAGCCACGGCGACACGCCGTAGCGCGTGGTCAGGAATGCGGTCGCATAGGCGCCGACGCCGACGAACGCGGCCTGCCCGAAGCTCGTCATGCCGCCGACGCCCGTCAGCAGCACGAGCCCGATCGCGACGATCGCATAGAGCCCGATGTAGTTGAGCAGCGTGATCCAGTATTCGGGCACGTGCAGCGCGCCGGGCAGCACCGGCAACGCGAACAGCACGACGAGAAACGCCCAGAACGTCTTGTTGCGCAGCATCGTCTTCATCGCGTCACTCCTCTTCCTCTTCCGCATGCGGCGTCGCGAAGCTGCGCCACAGCAGCACCGGAATGATCAGCGTGAACACGATCACCTCCTTGTACGAACTCGCCCAGAACGACGAATACGATTCGAGCACACCGACCAGCAGCGAGCCGGCCGCCGCGAGCGGATAGCTGACGAGCCCGCCGATGATCGCGCCGACGAAGCCCTTCAGGCCGATCAGGAAGCCGGAGTCGTAGTAAATGGTCGTCAGCGGGCCGACGAGAATGCCGGACAGCACGCCGAGTCCGGCCGCGAACGTGAACGCGAGCCGCCCCGCCTCCGTCGTGCCGATGCCGACGAGCCGCGCGCCGAGCCGGTTCACCGACGTCGCACGCAAGGCCTTGCCGGCGATCGTGCGGCCGAAGTACACGTACAGCGCCGCGATCAACACGAGCGCCGTGACGATCACGACGATGCTCTGCGCCGACACCGTCATGCTGCCGATCGACAGCGCCGCATCGGAGAACGCAGTCGTGCGCGAGCCTTCGGCGCCGAACATCACGAGGCCGAGGCCGACCATCGCGAAATGCACGGCGACCGACACGATCAGCAGCAGCAGCGTCGTGCCCTCGGCGATCGGCTGATACACGAGCCGGTACACGAACGGCCCCATCGGCACGACGATCGCGAGCGTCAGCGCGATCTGCGCGAGCATCGGCAGCGGCTGCGCGGCAAAGCTGCGCGTCACGGCGAATACCGCGAGCGGCAGCAGTACGTAGCGGCTACCGAGTGTCGCGAGCGTGCGGCCGAGCGGGCGACGCCGCTCGCGATGCCGGATCAGCCCGCCCACTTCGAGCAGGAAGCAGGCGATGCCCATGACGAACAGCAGCCAGCAGGTCGCGGGGAATTTCTGCGCCTGCAGCGCGGCGAGCGTCAGCGCGCCGTATGCGACGAACTCGCCCTGAGGAATGAAGATCACGCGCGTGACGGAAAACACCAGCACGAGCGCCAGCGACAGCAACGCGTAAATGGCGCCGGTCGTGATGCCGTCTTGCGCGAGGATCGCCGCAATCGAAAGATCCATACGTATCGTGTATCGAGAATGCTGCGGAGAAACGGCGACCGGGACGGCGCGCGCGTACGCGGCGACACGGCCTCACGTATCGTGGCGCCGCCCCGAAGGATTCGTGCGACGACGCGCGACGCACCGCTCGCGCGCGACGACGGCATGCGCGGCCCGCTCGGCACGCGCACGCCGATTTCACGTGACACTTACTCGGCCTGCAACTTCCACTTGCCGTCGACGATCTGCACCATCACGCGTGCGCGCGAATCGAAGCCGTTGTGATCGGTCGGCGTCATATTGATCACGCCGTGCGACACCGGCAGATCCTTCACGCTTTCGAGCGACGCGCGCAGCGCCTCGCGGAACGCCTCGGTGCCCGGCTGACCCTTCTTCAGCGCGTCCGGAATCGCGCGCTGCAGCAGCAGCCCCGCGTCCCACGCGTGGCCGCCGAAGGTCGACAGCGAGCCGGCGCCGTACGCCTTCTCGTAGGCGGCCTTGTACGCGAGCGCGGGCTTCTTCACCGGGTTCGAATCGGGCAATTGATCGGTCACGAGCACCGGGCCGGCCGGCAGGAGCTCGCCGTCGCAATCCTTGCCGCATACGCGCAGGAAGTCGTTGTTCGCGACGCCGTGCGTCTGATACACCTTGCCCTTGTAGCCGCGCTCCTTCAGCGTCTTCGCGGGCAGCGCCGCCGGCGTGCCGGAGCCGGCGATCAGCACCGCGTCCGGGTTCGAGCCGACCAGCTTCAGCACCTGCCCCATCACGGACGCGTCCGTGCGGTTGTAGCGCTCGTTCGACACGATCTTGATGCCGTTCTTCTGGGCGGCCGCGCTGAACGTGTTGTACCAGCTGTCGCCGTACGCGTCGGCGAAGCCGATGAAGCCGACCGTCTTCACGCCGTGCTTGGCCATGTAGCCGGCGATCGCGTCAGCCATCAGCTGGTCGTTCTGCGGCACCTTGAACATCCAGGCGCGCTTCGCGTCCATCGGCGAGATGATCTGCGCGCTCGCGGCGAGCGAAATGGTCGGCGTCTTCGCCTGCGACACGGGGTCGAGCATGGCGAGCGAATTCGGCGTGACCGACGAACCGATGATCGCGTCGACATGATCCTCGTCGATCAGCTTGCGCACGTTCTGCACGGCGCGGCTCGTGTCGGATGCGTCGTCGAGCACGATGTACTGCACGCTCTTGCCGGCGATTTCCTTCGGCAGCAGCGCGATCGTGTTCTTTTCCGGAATCCCGAGCGACGCGGCCGGCCCCGTCGCCGACAGCGTCACGCCGATCTTCACCTGCGCCGACGCCGTCGCGGCCGCGCATGCGAGGCCCGCGGCAAGCAAAGCCTCCATCCATCGATTCATCTTCATTTTCGTTGTCTCCAAACGCTGCTCGAAAAATCCGCGGGCCGCTCGGGCGACTCCCGGCCTCAAACAAGTTAATAATTTAACTATCTCGCATTGCGGTGCCTACACTCGTTTTCCCGCGAAAAACCGTATGCACCGCGAGCCCGGCAACATCGCGCCGATCGGCCTGAAAACGACGCACGACGCCCGTTACCGTGCGCGAGCGCAATGTCGTCAGGATGAAGCAGCGCGAAATATGGGAAAGGATCGGTGCGAACGCAACGACGGGCCAACTGTCCGGAACAGGAAAACGACGGCTCAGGCTCATGCGGGACGGCACCCCGAGAAAGCGCCACGCGATGCCGGGCCGGACCGCGAGAATTCGGGGCCTGCCGACGCGCGCGACGTCGTGCGGCCCAGGCTCGACCACGTGCGCGGCTCGGCGTTGCCGCGACCACACCGCGGCGCGGCCTGCGCGTGCATGCCGCCCGGCGCGCGCGCACCCCGTGCCGCGCGGCTCGCCCCGCTCCATCGTCCTGCGCTTCTCATTCAACCGCACTCCATCTTCTGCATTCTGCTTGTAGGAGGACTGCCGACCATTTCGCCGACCGCTCGGTCGGCGAAAGCTGAGTGTAACGGACGCTTTTTGCGCACGCCAACCGGGTAAGCCCGGACGGTATGCGCGCGGCTGCGCGCCGTACGCGTATGCGAAAACGGAAATACGAAGGAAGACAAAGAATACGCGCCCGAATGCGGTGCGGCGAATGCGAACCGCCATGCCGAGTCGGCCGTCGCACGCGCATTGAAATGCGGTGAAAATCCGCGCGCAAATGAAAAAGCGCTGTTGGATTCCGTCCAACAGCGCTTTGGGGTCCGGGCACTTTGTGCCTCGATTGTCTCCTCGTTCTCCACCTGCAAATTCGATTCGCGGTGCATCAGAACTGAAACGAAGCTTAAAGAAGCTTAAGGCCGCCGGCAACTTAGCATTTACCCCTATGGTGCATCGCCGCACGAAAATGGGGCACCACTTTGCCGCGCGGCGCGTGCCGGAGGCCGCTTCGGCGCCGTTCCGAAGCATGCCGGATGGTGCTTCGCATCAAGGCGCCGGCGGCCGTGCACACGCCGTTACGACGCGCCGAGCGGCTTGATCCGCGCGATCATCTCGCCGACGATCCCGCGCCGGAACGCGAGCACGCAGGCGATGAAGATCAGCCCGGTGACGATCGTCGCCGATTCGCCGAGCGAATGGAACCAGCCGATGCCCGTCGTCGAGGCGAGCCACTCGCCGATGTCGCCGAGCCGGTCTTCGAGCGCGACGATCAGCGCCGCGCCGAGCAGCGGCCCGAACAGCGTGCCCATGCCGCCGACGAGCGTCATCAGCACGACGAGGCCCGACATCGTCCAGTAGGCATCGGACAGCGTCTCGAAGCCGAGCACGAGCACCTTCAGCGATCCGGCCAGCCCCGCGAGCCCCGCCGACAGCACGAACGCGAGCAGCTTGAAGCGATCGGTGTCGTAGCCGAGCGAGATCGCGCGCGCCTCGTTCTCCTTGATCGCGACGAGCACCTGGCCGAACGGCGAGTGCACGATCCGCACGATGAACGCGCAGGCGGCGACGATCACGACGAGCACGACGTAGTACAGCGCGAGGTCGTTCGACAGGTCGAGCAACCCGAACAGCCGGCCGCGCGGCACGCCCTGCAGCCCGTCCTCGCCGTGCGTGAACGGCGCCTGCAGATAGATGAAGTACACCATCTGCGCGAACGCGAGCGTGATCATCGCGAAATAGATGCCTTGCCGGCGAATCGCGAACAGCCCGACGACGAGTCCGAGCAGCGTCGCGATCGCGGTGCCGGCCAGCACGCCGAGCTCGGGCGTGAAACCGAGCGTCTGCATCGAGTAGCCGGTCGCGTAGCCGGCCGTCGCGAGGAACATCGCATGGCCGAACGACAGCAGCCCCGTATAGCCGATCAACAGGTTGAACGCGGCCGCGAACAGCGCGAACGCGAGCACCTTCATCACGAAGACCGGATACGCGCCGACGAACGGCGCGACGAGCAGTGCGGCGAGCAGCACGCCGTAGAGCACTTTTCTCTGCATCATTTTTCCTTGCCGAACAGGCCGGCCGGGCGGATCAGCAGCACGATCGCCATGATCACGAACACGACCGTCGCGGACGCTTCCGGATAGAACACGCGCGTAAAGCCCTCGATCACGCCGAGCAGCAGGCCCGTAACGATCGAGCCGAGAATCGACCCCATCCCGCCGATCACGACCACCGCGAACACCGTGATGATCATCGGCTGGCCCATCAGCGGCGACACCTGGATCACCGGCGCGGCGAGCACGCCCGCGAAGGCGGCGAGCGCGACGCCGAAGCCGTAGGTGAGCGTGATCATCATCGGCACGTTCACGCCGAACGCCTCGACGAGCTTCGGATTCTCGGTGCCCGCACGCAGGTAGGCGCCGAGCCGCGTCTTCTCGATCACGAACCAGGTGGCGAGGCACACCGCGAGCGACGCGACGACGACCCACGCACGATAGTTCGGCAGGAACATGAAGCCGAGATTGGTCGCGCCGGACAGCTGCGACGGCACGTCGTACGGCTGCCCCGACGAGCCGTAGATCGAGCGGAACACGCCTTCGACGACGAGCGTGAGGCCGAACGTCAGCAGCAGCCCGTACAGGTGATCGAGCTTGTACAGCCAGCGCAGCATCGAGCGCTCGATCGCGATGCCGAACGCACCGACGATCAGCGGCGCGAGCACGAGCATCGCCCAGTACGGCAGCCCGAAATACGACAGGCCCATCCAGGCGAGCATCGCGCCCAGCATGAACAGCGCGCCGTGCGCGAAGTTGATCACGTTGAGCAGCCCGAAGATCACCGCCAGCCCGAGGCTCAGGATCGCGTAGAACGAACCGTTGACGAGCCCGAGCAGCAACTGGCTCAGCATCGCCGGCAACGGAATGCCAAAGATTTCCATCGAGTTTGCCGTCAGAATGAGTTTCGTTGCGCACGCAACCGTATCGGGCCGCGTGCGCCGGCGGCGCAGCGGACGTACCGCGGCGGCCGTCGGTGCCGCGCGGCGCGCCGCCAGGCGCGCCGCCGCGTCACGTCTACTTCCACAGCGCGCAGCGCGATTCCTGCTTGGTCGCGAATGCCTGTTCGCCCGGAATCGTCGCGAGCACCTTGTAGTAATCCCAGGGCTCCTTCGACTCGGACGGCTTCTTCACCTCCATCAGATACATGTCGTGGATCATGCTGCCGTCCTGACGGATGTAGCCCTTCGCGTAGAAGTCGCTGATCTTCATCTTCTTCAGCTCGGCCATCACCTTGTCGGAATCGGTCGTGCCGGCCGCCTGCACGGCCTTGAGGTACGTCGTCACCGACGAATAGTCGGCCGCCTGCAGGCTCGACGGCATCTTCTTCATCTTGCCGAAGTAGCGCTGCGCCCACTGGCGCGACGTCGCATCGCGGTTCCAGTACCAGCTGTCGGTCAGCACGAGGCCCTGCGTCGTCTCGAGGCCGAGGCTGTGCACGTCGTCGATGAACATCAGCAGCGCGGCGATCTTCATCGTCTTCGTGATGCCGAATTCCTTCGACGCCTTGATCGAGTTGATCGTGTCGCCGCCGGCATTCGCGAGGCCGAGGATCTGCGCCTTCGACGACTGCGCCTGCAGCAGGAACGACGAGAAGTCCGACGCGGACAGCGGATGGCGCACCGAGCCGAGCACCTGTCCGCCGTTCGCCTTCACGACATCCGACGTGTTCTTCTCGAGCGCCTTGCCGAACGCGTAGTCGGCGGTCAGGAAGAACCACGTCTTGCCGCCCTGCTTCACGACCGCGGAACCGGTGCCTTTCGCGAGCGCCATCGTGTCGTACGCGTAGTGCACGGTGTACGGCGTGCACTGTTCGTTGGTCAGCGTGTCGGCGCCCGCGCCGATGTTGATGTAGACCTTCTTCTTCTCGGCAGCGACCTGGTTCATCGACAGCGCGGTCGCCGAGTTCGTGCCGCCGACGAGCAGGTCGAGCCCGCCGCGGTCCATCCATTCGCGCGCCTTCGACGCGGCGATGTCGGCCTTGTTCTGGTGATCGGCATAGACGACCTCGATCGGCTTGCCGAGCACCTTGCCGCCGAAGTCGGCGACCGCCATGCGGATCGCCTCGAGGCCGCCCTGCCCGTCGATATCCGCGTAAAGCCCCGACATGTCCGTGATGAAGCCGATCTTCACGGTATCGGCCGCGTGGGCGGCGCCGGCGGTGAATGCGGCGGTCGCGAGCGCGAGACACGCGTGGGCGAGGGTCTTCATTTTCATTGACGTCTCCTGTTGTTCTGATGCGTTGTGGTTGTTCGTGCGCCGCGACGGCCGGCGGCAAGGAAACGGGGCGGCGTCACACCCCGAGCAGGTCGTGCAGGACCGGCATCTTGCCTTCCAGTTCCGACGCGCGGAAATGTTCGACGATGCGGCCGTGCTCCATCACGTAGAAACGGTCGGCGAGCGGTGCGGCAAAGCGGAAATTCTGTTCGACCATCACGATCGTGTAACCGCGCGACTTCAGCGCGACGATCATGCGCGCGAGCGCCTGCACGATCACCGGTGCAAGGCCTTCCGAGATCTCGTCGAGCAGCAGCAGGTTCGCGCCCGTGCGCAGGATGCGCGCGACCGCGAGCATCTGTTGCTCGCCGCCGGACAGCCGCGTGCCCTGGCTCTGCCGCCGCGAGGCGAGGTTCGGAAACATCGCGTAGATGTCGTCGAGCGACATCGCGTTCTCGCGCGCGCCGATCATCGGCGGCAGCATCAGGTTCTCCTCGCACGACAGGCTCGAGAAGATCCCGCGCTCCTCCGGGCAATAGCCGACACCGAAATGCGCGATGCGGTGCGTCGCGAGACCGATCGTCTCGTTGCCCGCGACCTTGATCGAGCCGCTGCGGCGGCCCGTGAGCCCCATGATCGCGCGCAGCGTCGTCGTGCGGCCCGCGCCGTTGCGGCCGAGCAGCGTGACGACCTCGCCGCGATGCACGGTCAGATCGACGCCATGCAGAATGTGCGATTCCCCGTACCAGGCCTCGAGGCCCGTGATTTCCAGCGCGGGCGTGCCGCTTTCGACACCGCTCAACTCGCGTTCCTCCCGTTCGCTGTGCTTCATGCGTGCGCCCCCGCGAGCGCCGCGTCGGCGCTGCCCATGTAAGCCTCGATGACGAGCGGATTCTTCGACACCTCCGCATACGAACCCTCGGCGAGCACCTCGCCGCGCTGCAGGACCGTGATCGTGTCCGAGATGCCGGCGATCACGTTCATGTTGTGCTCGACCATCAGGATCGTGCGGCCGCTCGCGACCTTCTTGATCAGTGCAGTCACGCGATCGACGTCCTCGTGGCCCATCCCCTGCGTGGGCTCGTCGAGCAGCATCAGTTCGGGTTCCATCGCAAGCGTCGTCGCGATCTCGAGCGCGCGCTTGCGCCCGTAGGCGAGCTCGACGGTGCGCACGTGCGCGAAATCGGTCAGGCCGACCTGCGTGAGCAGATCCATCGCGCGATCGTCGAGACGCTTCAACGTGCGCTCGCTGCGCCAGAAATGGAATTCGGTGCCGAGCGCGCGCTGCAGGCCGATGCGCACGTTCTGCAGCGCGGTCAGATGCGGGAACACGGCCGAGATCTGGAACGAGCGGATGATCCCGCGGCGCGCGACCTGGGCCGGCCGCTCGTCGGTGATGTCGATGCCGTTGAAGACGATCTGGCCGGCTGTCGGCGTCAGGAACTTCGTCAGCAGGTTGAAGCAGGTCGTCTTGCCGGCGCCGTTCGGGCCGATCAAGGCGTGAATGGCACCGCGACGCACGCGCAGGTTCACGCCATTCACGGCCGTGAAGCCCCTGAATTCCTTGGTGAGTCCGCGTGTTTCCAGAATCGTGTCGCCGAGAATCATGTTCCCTTCCGTACGAAGTCAGGCGAAGCACCGGGAAAGTTCGCGCAAGCGGCCGCGAAACAGGTCAGCGGATCGACGGGCTGCCCCCGAGCGCCGTGTTACGCCTCGAGGGTGGTCTCCCGCGCCGACGCGTAGGCACGCTGCGCGTCATTGTCGCGCCGTTGGTGCAGTGCAATCATCGGGATTTGCACTTATAGGGATGGCCGCGATACGCACGCCGCTGCGCATGCCGCTGCCCGCACCGCCGGCCGCATCGCTGCACGCGCCGTTCCCGTGCATCCGATGCACGCGAAAGGCGCGCGAACGCACGGTGCGCACGAATCGTGCCGCGCAGCACACACGGCGCGTGCACAAGCATGCGTTGTTTCGCAGCGCGAAGCAGCGCGTGGCGCGACACGCGTCCGCGATCGCGGCGCAATGGATGCCCACGCGCGCGTCGGCGTGTCGTCATGCGGGCGTCACGACCGCGTCGGTGTGCACCGAGGCGGCCGCGTCGCGCGCTGCACGGCGGTCCGCACGAATCATGTCGCTCGCGCGCTCGGCGATCATCAGCGTCGGCGAATTCGTGTTGCCCGACGTGATGAACGGCATCACCGACGCATCGACGATGCGCAGCCCCGCGATGCCGCGCACGCGCAGCCGGCTGTCGACGACCGCGCGCGGATCGTCCGCGCGTCCCATGCGGCACGTGCCGACCGGATGGAAGATCGTCGTGCCGACCGCGCCGGCCGCTTCCTGCAGCTCGGCTTCGGTCTGATAGCGCGTGCCCGGCAGGATTTCCTCGGGACGGTAGCGCGCGAGCGCCGGCGCGGACGCGATGCGGCGCGTGAGACGCAGCGCGTTGGCGGCGACGTGGCGGTCGTAGTCGGTCGACAGATAGTTCGGCGCAATCACGGGCGCCGCATGCGGATCGGCACTCGCGACATGCACGCTGCCGCGCGAGGTCGGCCGCAGATGACACACGGACGCGGTGAACGCATTGAAGCTGTGCAGCGGCTCGCCGAAGCGGTCGAGCGACAGCGGCTGCACGTGATATTCGAGATCGGGCGACGCGAGCGTCGGATCGTCCGGATCGGATTTCGCGAACGCGCCAAGCTGCGACGGCGCCATCGACATCGGCCCGCGCTGCAGCAGCGCATATTCGGCGCCGATCATCAGCTTGCCCCACCAGCGCGCGGACAGCGTGTTCAGCGTGCGCACGCCCTGCACGCGAAACGCCATGCGCAGCTGCAGGTGGTCCTGCAGGTTTTCGCCGACGCCCGGCAGATCCTGTACGACCTCGATGCCGAGCGCCTGCAGCCGCCGGCCGTCGCCGATGCCGGACAGCTCGAGCAGCTGCGGCGAATTCACCGCGCCCGACGTGAGCAGCACTTCGATGCGCGCGCGCGCGACGTACTCGGTACCGCCGCCGCGATATTCGACGCCGACCGCACGCCGCCCCTCGAAAATCACGCGCTGCGCGTGCGCGCCGGTGATCACGGTCAGATTCGCGCGCGCCATCGCGGGCCGCAGGAACGCCTTCGACGTGTTCCAGCGCACGCCGCGCTTCTGGTTCACCTCGAAGTAGCCGACGCCCGTGTTGTCGCCGCGATTGAAATCGTCGGTGGCCGGAATGCCCGTCTGCTGCGCGGCCTGCGCGAACGATTCGAGGATCTCCCAGCGCAGCCGCTGCTTCTCGACGCGCCAGTAGCCGCCCGCGCCGTGCGCGTCGCTCGCGCCCGCATGATGATCCTCGCTGCGCTTGAACACCGGCAGCACGCTGTCCCACGACCAGCCGGCGTCGCCGGTTTCCCGCGCCCAGCGGTCGTAATCGTCGCGCTGGCCGCGCATATAGATCATCCCGTTGATCGACGAACAGCCGCCGAGCACGCGTCCGCGTGGATACGACAGCGCGCGGCCGTTGAGCCCCGCTTCCGGCTGCGTCTTGTACAGCCAGTCGGTGCGCGGATTGCCGATGCAATACAGATAGCCGACCGGGATATGAATCCAGTGATAGTCGTCCTTGCCGCCCGCCTCGAGCAGCAGCACGCGAACGTCCGGGTCCTCGGTCAGCCGGTTGGCCAGCACGCAGCCGGCCGTGCCCGCGCCGACGATCACGTAATCGAATTCGCCTTCGAGCGTACGTTCCGTACTCACGATGTGTCTCCTGTCGATCGGCGTGCGCGCCGATTCGATGCAAAGCATGTTGTTATCGCGTCGCGCGGCGCGATTCCGCGCGTCGTTTTCAGCATAGTGCGCCCGCGCCGCCTGCGGTGCCTGCGGCGCATGGCGTGCCGCACGTCGGCCTACGGCGCGACGCCGCGATCGCCGCCGCGCCGTTCGCGTCCGGGCACACGGCGCGGAACGCGACCGATGAAGCGTACTCCCGGCGCCGCCCGCCGATCCAATGAGTTATGCTCAACTGCGTTATAAGCGGCGCTCATATCACGACGATGGATCTCACCCTGCTACGCGCGTTCGCGACGGTCGCCCGCGAAGGCAATCTGACGCGCGCGGCCGCGCAGTTGCATCTGACGCAGCCCGCGGTGAGCCTGCAGATCAAGCATCTGCAGGAGACGCTCGGCGTCGCGCTGTTCACGCGCACGTCGCGCGGGCTCGCGCTCACGCGCGACGGCCAGACGCTGCTGCCGCACGCGGAACGCGCGCTCGCGGCGGCCGCCGACGTCGAGCGCGCGGCGGCCGCGCTGCGGCACGAGGTGCGCGGCCGGCTGCGGATCGGCACGATCCTCGATCCGGGATTCCTGCGGCTCGGCGGCTTTCTGCGCGCGCTCGTCGAAACCCACCCGCAAATCGAGACCGCGCTGCGGCACGGGATGTCGGGCTGGGTGCTCGACCAGGTGCGTGCGCAGGCGCTCGATGTCGGCTACTACATCGGCCGGCCCGGCGACGACGATCCGCGCGACGGTGCGCCGTTCCATACGGTCACGCTCACGCATTTCCAGTACCGCGTGCTCGCGCCGGCCGGCTGGAAGGAGCGCGTGCAGCGCGCGCACGACTGGCGCGCGCTCGCTGCGCTGCCTTGGATCTGGACGCCGCCCGCGTCGGCGCACAACCGGCTGCTGTCGCGGTGCTTCGCGCAGGCCGGCGTGCAGCCGCTGAAGGTCGCCGAAGTCGATCAGGAGCAGTCGATGCTCGACCTCGTGAAATCGGGGATCGGTCTGACGCTCGCGCGCGACGCGATTGCGCTCGCCGAAGCGCACGCGCATGCGCTGACGATCGTCGAGCGCGTGACGGTGCCGACCGAGCTGACCTTCGTCACGCTCGCCGAGCGGCGCGACGAACCGGCGATCGCGGCCGCGCTCCGGCTGATCGAAGCGCAGTGGGCAATATGAGCGCGATTGATGATGCGGGCCGCGGCGCGCGCCGCGCGCTGCGCTTCGGCGCGGCGGGCTTCACGTCGCCGTCGCAGCCTTTTTGCTAGATTGTGCGTTCGCACATCCGTACATCGTCGTCGACCGAAGGAGGTCCGCATGGCCCGCAACATCGAGATCAAAGCCCGTGCCCGCGAATTCGACCGTCTGCGCGAACGCGCGGCCGCCCTGGCGACCGAAGCGCCGCTGTTCTACCGCCAGCAGGACTTCTTCTACGACGTGCCGCGCGGCCGGCTCAAGCTGCGCCGCTTCGAGGACGGCACGCCGGCCGAGCTGATCTTCTACCAGCGCGACGATCGCGACGGCCCGAAGGCGTCGTACTACACGCGCAGCCCGGTGACGAACCCGGACGCGATGCACGCGCTGCTCGCGACCGCGCTGACGACGCGCGGCATCGTCACGAAGGAGCGTCACGTGTATCTGGCCGGCCGCACGCGCATTCACCTCGATCGCGTCGACGGCCTCGGCGACTTCATCGAACTCGAAGTCGTGCTCGGGCCCGACGACGACGAAGCAGGCGGCGAAGCGGAGGCGCACGACGTGTTCGCGAAGCTCGGCGTCGCGCATGACGATCTCGTCGCGCTCGCCTATGTCGACCTGCTGAACGCGGCCGAGCGCGAAACGGCCGCGTGATCGTGCGCGGCATGCATGTGCGCGGCGTGCATACGCGCGGCGTGCGTACGCGCGGCGTGCGACGCGCGGTACAAACGCGCGCCGCCTGCCAACGCCGTGCGCGCGTCAGGCCGCGCCGGGCGCCAGATGCGCGAGCGGCAGCGCGCCGTTGCGCTTGAAGGTCGTCAGCACGATGTTCGAGCGCACGCTGTCGACGCCCGGCACACGCATCAGCTTCTTCATCACGAACTGCGACAGCGCGTTCAGATCCGGCGCGACGATCCGCAGCAGATAGTCGGCATCGCCGACCACCGCGTGGCATTCGAGCACTTCGGGCAGCACGTCGATCTGCTGCTGGAACTGCTCGATGATCGAATCGCCGTGATGCTTGAGCTTCAGGCTCGTGAACGCGGTCACGCCGAGCCCGAGTTTTTCGGGCCGCAGCATCACGCGATACCCCTCGATCACGCCGGCGGCCTCGAGCCGCTGCAGCCGGCGACCGATCTGCGACGGCGACAGCGGCACTTCCTCGCCGAGCTGCTGATGCGTCGCGCGGCCGAAGCGCTGCAGCACGTCCAGCAGCGCGAGATCGAAGTGATCGAGTTCCAGCATGTCCATTCTCCGCATGATTCGATGATTTAATGCGCGATTATCGCATTACATCCTGAATATGCGCCAATTTTGCGCCCAAGCCGCGCGCAGCCCGCTCTACACTTGCATGCATCCGAAACCACAGCATGCCGAGCGTCTCATGTCCACCGTCGTCACCGCGAAACTGCAGGAGCAGTTCGATGCGGGCCTCGAAACCCGCGCCGATTTCACCATCGACCAGCCGCTGCAGCGTTACGGCCGCCTCGACCACGCGGTGTGGCAGCAGCTCTATACGCGCCAGTCGGCGCTGCTGCGCGGGCGCGCATGCGATGGGTTCGTCGCCGGGCTCGGCAAGATCGACCTGCCGGCCGATCGCGTGCCGTCGTTCGCGGACGTGAACCGTCAGCTGATGCCCGCAACGGGCTGGCAGATCGTCGCGGTGCCGGGCCTCGTGCCCGATCGCGTGTTCTTCGAACACCTCGCGAACCGGCGCTTTCCGGTCACCTGGTGGATGCGTCGCCCCGATCAGCTCGACTACCTGCAGGAGCCCGACTGCTTCCACGACCTGTTCGGCCACGTGCCGCTGCTGATCGAGCCCGTTTTTGCCGACTACATGCAGGCATACGGCCGCATCGCGCTCGCGATCGCCGACGACGAAGCGGCGCTCGCGCGCCTCGCGCGGCTCTACTGGTATACGGTTGAGTTCGGGCTGATCCGCGACGGGCGCGGCCCCGGCGGGCTATCGATCTACGGCGCCGGCATCGTGTCGAGCAAGGGCGAGAGCCTGTACAGCGTCGAAAGCGCGGCGCCGAACCGGCTCGGCTTCGATCTCGAGCGCGTGATGCGCACGCGTTACCGGATCGATACGTTCCAGAAGACCTACTTCGTGATCGACGACTTCGCGCAGTTGTTCGCGCTGGCGGAGCTCGACGGCCGCGCGCTCGCCGCGCGCCTCGCGGGGCTGCCGGAGTATGACGCCGGCGCGGTGCTCGACACCGATCGCGTGCTGCATCGCGGCACCGGCGAAGGCTGGCCCGACGACGCCGACGCGTAATGTGACGCACGCCGCACGTGCCGACGCGCGGCGCGCAACTATGAAAGAATGACCGGTGCCGGCCCCGCCGCGCGGCGCATGCCGCGCGCGAGCGCCGTTACCGAACGAGGTGCAACATGGTCCACAAGCTCACATCAGAAGAACGCAAGACGCGACTCGAACGCCTGCCGCAATGGTCGGCGGTACCGGGCCGCGATGCGATCCAGCGCAGCCTGCGCTTTGCCGATTTCAACGAAGCGTTCGGCTTCATGACACGCGTTGCGATCAAGGCGCAGGAAATGAACCACCATCCGGAATGGTTCAACGTCTACAACCGCGTCGACGTGACGCTGTCGACACACGACGCCGACGGTCTCACCGAGCGCGACATCGAACTGGCCCTCTTCATCGACGCGGTCGCCGCACACGCGCGTCCGGCGAGTTGAGCACGCGCGTCCCGAGCGCGAACGAACGCGCCACGCGCTTTTTCGGCGCGCGGCGCGTCAACTTTTCATTTGCATGAACGTTTTCTAGGATGTACTCAGCGAAAGCCTTCAGCTTTCCAAGCCGTCCTTAAGGCGCACGTAAGTCTCGTACGCTTTCCGTGCCTTGGGGTCCAAACCTTCCAGTTGCAGCGCGCTTTCGCGCTGTACAATCAGCAGCGCATACGGCTTGGAGAGCGCGCTGGCCTCTTCGCAGAGTTTGAGTTCGTCGCCGCTCGACGGCGAGCGGGCGCGCCAGAAATTGATCGCGGCTTCGAGGTCGTGGATCGAAATATCGGACATGATTGGTTGTAATCGTGCGCTGGCCGCCATGCTTGATTGTCACGCGATGCGGCGGCCCTGTGGAAACGGCGTCGTGCTGTCCGCGTGCCTGAACCGCCAACCCATTGTACTTGAGCGAACTTCATGCGACTCCTTCTGATCGAAGACGACCGCCCCATCGCACGCGGTATCCAGAGCAGCCTCGAACAGGCTGGCTTCACCGTCGACATGGTGCACGACGGCATCTTTGCCGAACAGGCGCTGGCACAAAATCGCCACGAACTCGTGATCCTCGACCTCGGCCTGCCGGGCATCGACGGAATGACGCTGCTCACGCGCTTTCGCCAGACCAACCGCCACACGCCCGTCATCGTGCTGACCGCGCGCGACGAACTGAACGACCGTATCCAGGGCCTGAACTCGGGCGCCGACGATTACATGCTGAAGCCGTTCGAACCGGCCGAGCTCGAAGCGCGGATCCGCGCGGTGATGCGCCGCAGCGGCCCGCACAGCGACATGCCGCGTCCGGAAGTGTCGCTCGGCGGCGTCCGCCTGTCGGGCGTCGATCGCCGCATCTTCAACGACGACAAGCCGCTCGAACTGTCGCCGCGCGAATTCGCGGTGCTCGAAATGCTGCTGCTGCGTCACGGTCGCGTCGTCAGCAAGGCGCAGCTGCAGGATCACCTCACGCACTTCGGCGGCGATCTCGGCGACACCGCGATCGAAGTCTACGTGCACCGCGTGCGCAAGAAACTCGAACAGTGCCGCGTCGAAATCGTGACGGTGCGTGGCTTCGGCTATCTGCTGCAGGAAATCCGCCAGACGGCCAGCGTCTGAGCGGCACCGCCGTCGCCGGCGCGCCGCGTGCAGGCAGGCCGGCGGGCCGGCTCGCCGCGCGGCGTCGCCGTCCGGCGCACGACCGCGCCGCTCCGTCGTCTGAGCGGCGCTCATTCATTTGCCCGTCGACATGTCTTCTGATCCGGCTGTGACCAGCCTGCGCCGCTCGCTGCTGCGGCGCCTCGCCGCGCCGCTGTCGATGCTCGCGCTGATGAGCGGCCTGATTGCGTACTGGCTCGCGTGGCAATACACGCAGCACGTGATCGACCGCTCGCTCGCCGATCTCGCAACCGCCATCTCGAAACAGATCCAGATCGCCGGCCCCGACGCGCCGTTTACGGTGCCGCCGCTCGCGCAGGCGATGTTCTCCGATCCGGCCGAAGCGCTGATCTACCGGATCAGCGACGGCGAGCAGGAACTCGCCGGCGATCCGAAGCTGCCGCTGCAGGGCATCAACGTGCGGCGCATGCATCATGCATACGTGTTCGAAGCGGAATACGACAACCGCGCGGTGCGTGTGGCGCAGGTGCGCGTCGACAACGTCGAAGGCGGCAAGCCGATGGTCGTCGAAGTCGCGCAGCCGGTGCGGCATCGCTACCGGATCGCGGCGGAATTCCTCGTCGCGATCATGATGCCGCTGCTGCTGCTGCTGCTCGCGGGCTGGGGGATCGTATGGCGCGTCGTGAACCAGCAGCTCGGCCCGCTCACGCATCTCGCCGATTCGCTGAACCGGCAGACGCATACGTCGCTCGAGCCGGTCGACGAAACCGACGTGCCGCTCGAGATCCGGCCGCTGACGAGCGCGATGAACGCGCTGCTCGGCCGCCTGAAGACCGCCCTCGACGCGCAGCGCAAGTTCATTGCCGACGCCGCGCACCAGCTGCGCACACCGCTGACGGCCGTCAAGCTGCACGCGGAGCAGGCCGCGGTCGCACGCGATACGCAGCAGACGTATGCCGCGTTGCGCGAGTTGCGCGCGGCGGCCGACCGTGCGGTGCGGCTGTCGAATCAGCTGCTGTCGCTCGCGCGCGCGGAGCCCGGCGAACAGGCCGCGCGCTTCGTCGATGTCGACCTCGCGGCGATGGCATTCGAGACCGGTGCCGAATGGGTGCCGCGCGCGCTCGCCGCGCATGTCGATCTCGGCTTCCAGCGCAGCGACGATCCCGGCGAGGACGAGACGCTGCCCGTGCGCGGCAATCCGGTGCTGCTGCGTGAAGTGATCGCGAACCTGCTCGACAACGCGCTGAAATATGTGCCGCTCGCCCGGCCGAGCGGCGCGCGGATCACGGTGAACGTCGCGCGCGGCACGCTCGACGACGGCCAGCCGGCCGCGGAAATCGTCGTCGAGGACAACGGCCCCGGCGTGCCGGCGAACCAGCAGGCCGACCTGTTCAAGCGCTTCTTCCGCGGCGATGCGCACAACGGCAACGGCGTCGAAACCGGTGCGGGCCTCGGTCTTGCGATCGTCCACGACATCGTGGCGATGCACGGCGGCACGGTGTCCTACGAGGATGCACCGGAAGGCGGTTCGCGCTTCGTCGTCAAGGTGCCGCTCGCCGCACGCGCGGCGACGCCGGTCAGCGCGACGCCCGCTGCCGCGCCGACGCACTGAGCGACCGCTGCGGGCGCCGTGCATGCGGGCGCCGCGCATGCGGACGCGCGCATGCAGGCGCCGCGCACTGACCTACTTCTTCTTTTTCTTGTCCTTCGACTTGTCCTTCGCGGACGCATCGGACTTGCCGTCCTTCTTCTTTTTCTTCTTGCCGCTCTCATCCGACGTCGCGAGCAGCGTGCCGCGGCACGCATGGGTGCCGCAGTGGCATGCATATTCGCGCTTCAGCTTTTTCGTCAGCTTCGCGTCGATCACGAGCCCGTAGTCGTAGAACAGCTCTTCTTCCGGCTCGATGTCGCGCAGCGCGTGGATATACACGCGCCCGCCGACTTCTTCCGCCTCGCAGTTCGGCGCGCACGAATGGTTGATCCAGCGCGCGCTGTTGCCGTTGACCTTGCCGTCGATCACGCCGCCCTCTTCGAGCGCGAAATAGAACGTGTGGTTCGGTTCGTTCGGATCGTGCGGATGGCGGCGCAGCGCTTCCTTCCACGAAATTCGCTCGCCCTTGTATTCCACTACGCGCTCGCCGGCCTTGATCGGCGCCACGGCGAATACGCCCTTGCCGTGTACTCCCGAGCGGCGCACCGCGATCCTGCGTGAACTCATCGAACGAATCCTCGTGAAGACGACTTGAATGGAAGACGGCCGCGATCGCGGCCCGATGTCGCCGCTGCACGGCCGCCGGCATCGGTCGGGCCGGAAACGAAAACGCGGCACCGGTCGGTGCCGCGTCGGGGCATGCGGCGAATCACCCGCATCCTACACGTTCGCGATTGCTTCGTTCAACATCGCGTGCGATGCCGCGTGTCGCTCAGCGCTGGCCGAATGCGATGTCGCCGAACAGCGCCTTGTATTCGCGCGGCTGCGAGCGCCAGTACTGCGGCGGCGCCGACACCTGCGCGCCAAGTTCGGCAGCCGCGTGCCACGGCCAGCGCGGGTCGTACAGCATCGCACGCGCCATCGCGACGAAGTCCGCATCGCCCGCTTCGATCAACCGGTTCGCATGCGCGGGCTCGTTGATGAGGCCGACCGCGATCGTCGGCATGTCGACCGCGCGCTTCACGGCCTGCGCGAACGGCACCTGATAGCCGGGCGACAGCGGAATCTTCTGCAACGGCGATACGCCGCCCGACGACACGTCGATCCAGTCGCAGCCGCGGCGCTTCAGTTCGTGCGCGAATGCGATCGTGTCCTCGAGCTCCCAGCCGCCTTCGACCCAGTCCGTCGCCGAAACACGCACGCCGACCGGCCGATCCTCCGGAAACGCGGCACGCACGATGTCGAAGATCTCGAGCGGAAAGCGCATGCGGTTTTCGCGCGAGCCGCCGTATTCGTCGGTGCGCCGGTTCGCGAGCGGCGACAGGAACTGATGCAGCAGATAGCCGTGCGCCGCATGCACCTCGATCGCGTCGATGCCGAGCCGCGCCGCACGTTTCGCGGACGCAGCGAATGCCTCGCGGACGCGGTTCAGCCCGGCCGCGTCGAGCGCGAGCGGCGGCGTCTCGCCGTCCTTGTGCGGAACGGCCGACGGCGCGTGCGGCAGCCAGCCGCCCTCGGCGACGGGCACCAGTTGCCCGCCCTTCCACGGCACCTCGCTCGATGCCTTGCGTCCCGCATGCGAGAGCTGCATCGCGACGCGAATCGGCGAGTAGCGACGGATCGCGGCGAGGACGGGCTTCAGCGCCGCTTCGGTCGCGTCGTCCCAGAGGCCGAGGTCGCCGTGCGTGATGCGGCCGTCGGGTTCGACCGCGGTCGCCTCGATGCAAAGCAGCGCCGCGCCGGACAGCGCGAGATGGCCGAGGTGAATCATGTGCCAGTCGGTCGCTTCGCCGCGCTCCGCGGAATACTGGCACATCGGCGAAATCACGATCCGGTTCGGCAGGGTCACGCCGCGCAGCGTGAACGGTGAAAACAGCGCAGTCATGGTGGCCGCTCTCGAGAAATGGAAGAGCGCACGAGCGTAGCACGCACGACCGAAGCCTGCAGACGGCGGCAACGGCAGTAAGCGATTGGTCAGGAACGTGGGACGACCGTTGCGCGGCGTGCGGGCCGTACGGTCAGCATGCGATCGACGACCGCTGCAGCGGCGCGAGCGGCACGGTGCCGCTCAGAGCCCGACGCTGTCGAGCCATTCGCCGAACATCGTGCGCGCGGCGATTTCGAGCGTGGGCCCGTGCTGCGCGGTATCGTCGCGCAGCTGTCGCGCATCGATACCGGGCGTCGATGCGATCTCGCCCGCGTTCGCGATCAGCCAGGGTTCGAAGCGATCGGCGCGGATCTCCGGATGGCATTGCAGCGCGAGCACATGCTGGCCCCACGAGAATGCCTGATGCCGGCAGGCCGGCGTCGAGGCGAGATGAATCGCGCCGCCCGGCAGATCGAACGTATCGCCGTGCCAGTGGAGCATCGACGTCGTCGCGCCGTCGAGATGACGCAGCGGCGATGCGCGGCCGGCGTCGGTCAGCGTCAGCGGCGACCAGCCGAGTTCGACCTGCGCGGCCGGATAGACGCGCGCGCCGAGCGCGCGGGCGATGAACTGTGCGCCGAGGCAGATGCCGAGAATCGGCAGCGCGGCATCGATCCGCTGCTTCACGAGCGCCGCGAGCGGTGCGATCGTCGGATACTGCGCGTCGTCGTAGACGCTGAGCGGGCCGCCGAGCACGACGAGCAGCGACGGTTCGAGCGCATCGAGCACCTCGACGCGCGACGAGCCGACGTCGACGTAGCGCACACGCCGGCCGCGCTCGCCGAGCACCTGCTCGAAACTGCCGAGATCCTCGAAATGCACGTGGCGGATCGCCACGACTTCAGCGTTCATCATCGGCCTCCCGGTCGATCGACGGACGTCAGCCTGCGAAAATCTTCCAGGTCTTTTTCTGCGTGGCCACGTCGGCTTCTTCGTGCATCGAACAGTCGAGACGCAGATCGCCGTCCGCGAGCGGCGTACCGAACGACGCGCAGTGATGCACGGCCTTCTTCGACGGCTTCGACGGCTGGAAATGCACGCACGTGAGGCACATGCGCTGCGGCGGCGTCGCGCCGGCGACCTGCAGCTCGCGCAGCGTTTTCAGCAGCGCGCGGTACAACGCGCCCTGCTCGTCCGCGCCGAGCTTGCCGACCGCCTTCGTCAGGAATTCCGGCCATTGCAACGCCTTCTTCGCGGCCGTGCGGCCGCGTGCCGACAGGCGCACGGCGAGCGCGCGGCCGTCGTCGAGCGCGCGGCGCTTCTCGACGAGCCCCTTCATCTCGAGCGTGCTGACCGCATCGCTCGTGGTAGCCGCGGTGAGCTGCGTCTCGCGCGCGATTTCGCCGAGCCGCATCGGGCCCTTGCGCTGCAGCAGCAGCACGAGGATCTCGCCCTGCGTCGGCGTGAGGCCGGCGCCTTCCGCCCAATCCCATGCCTCGCTCCGCATGGCCGTACTCAACCGCAGCAGGCTGTGGGTCACACGTCCCGCAGCCTGATTCCCGTAAACGCCTTCGCTCATAGTCTTTTCGCTTTGCCGCCGCCCGGACTTGCCGAGCGGCCGTAGTGTGGAGATCGAATCTCTGTCTCAGGGGCGGACCGGATCGTCGAATCCGTCCGGCACGGCCGTCGCGAGGCACACGCGGCGGTCGCGTCCGCGGCGACCGGTAAGACACGCGGTGCTTCCGGTGTCCGCAAAGCCGACATTCTAAGCGAGAGCGGAAAATCGCACAGCTAAGTTATCCCCTTTGCGCTGTGGAAAATCACGGGATAACTGTGTTTTTTCATTGTGCAGCCGATGCGGCGTGCCGGCGGCCCGTGTCGCGCGGCCATCGAGCGGCGCGCGCCGGCAATCGCGCGAGGCATGGCGATCCACCGGGTTATCCATTCCACAGACCTTTGACTTTGCAGCGGAATATCCGGTTATCCACAGCATGGCGGCAGAACCGGCAACGGTTGCCGACTCGACGCGTGCCGGTTCGCACTCAGCGAATCGCGACGCGGTCGAGTCCGCAATCTGCAAAACATTTTTTCATTCGCGCCAACGCAGGCACTGCTGGCGAACGGTTTCGTTCAGCGACTTTTCCTGCTTGAAGACGGTTCGCAGCCACGACGCGTCGTTCACGCGCGCTTTCGCGAGCGCACCGATCTCGTCGAGCGCCGCGCGCGAGCCGAGCTCGGCCGCATGCGGGGCGATCCGATCGAGCGTGTCGAGGATGTCCTCGGCGATCGTGCGGCGCTCACCCGTCTGAGGATTCACGCACGTGCCTTCGAGCCCGAAGCGGCACGCTTCGAAACGGTTGAACGTGTAGACGAGATAGTCGTCCTCGGTGAGCGTGAGCGGACGATCGATCAGCAGATAGCGCGCGAGCGTCTGGATGTAGCACGCGATCGCGGCCGCACGATCGACCGACAGCGGCGTATCCATCACGCGCACTTCGATCGTTCCGTAGCCGGGCTTCGGGCGGATGTCCCAGTAGAAATCCTTCATCGAGTTCACGACGCCCGTGTTGACCATCTTCGTGAAGTATTCCTCGAAGTCGTGCCACGTGAGCGCGAACGGCGCGCGACCCGACAGCGGAAATGCGAACACCGAATTGAGCCGCGCGGAATGGAAGCCGGTGTCGACGTTCTGCACGAACGGCGAGGACGCCGACAGCGCGATGAAGTGCGGAATGAAGCGCGACATCGAATGCAGCAGGAACAGCGCGCTGTCGGGATCGGGACAGCCGATGTGCACGTGCTGGCCGAACACGGTGAACTGCTTCGCGAGATAGCCGTACAGCTCGGACAGATACTGGAAGCGCGGCGCATCGTAGATCTGCCGGTCGCTCCATTGCTGGAACGCGTGCGTACCGCCGCCGGCCAGCCCGACGTTGAGCTGGTCGGCCGCCTTCACGAGCACATCGCGGATCGCGTGCAGCTCGCCGAGCGCCTGCTCGTGCGTATGGCAGATGCCGGTCGACAGCTCGATCATGCTCTCGGTGATTTCCGGCGTGATGTTGCCCGGAAAGGTCTCGCCCTGGATCAGCCGCATCAGGTCCGATGCGGCCTTGGTAAGGTCGTAGTTGTGCGTGTTGACGACCTGGATTTCGAGTTCGACGCCGAACGTGAACGGCTCGGAATTGACGAAGGTTTCGAGTGCCATGGCAGGGGGTTCCGGAATCAGTTGCCGTCGCTGCGCTCGCCGACCGCCGACAGGCATCGGTAGACGACGAACGGGCTGACGAGCTGCAGGATCACGATCGTGCACATCACGATCGCGCGCAGATGCGGATCGAAGTTCGGGTAGAGCTGGTAGGTATCGTCGACGAGCAGGTAGCTCAGCGCGGACATCGGCGTCAGCGCGATGCCGAGCGCGACACCCTGCTTCATCCCGATCCCGCTCGGCTTCGCGAACGCGACGACGCCGCCGAGTTTCGCGACGAGCCGCGTGACGATCAGCACGATCGCGAACAGGCCGCCGATCGCGATGTCGCTCCATGTGAACGACGTGAGCGTAAGCACGAACAGCACGACCGTGAGCAGCCAGCCGGCCGTGCCGAAATGCTCGGGCCACAGCTGCGGGCGCGCTTCGAGGTTCTTGACGATGATCCCCGCGAGCAGCAGCGTGAGCAGCGTCGACAGCTTCAGCGCCTGAGCCACCGCGATCGCGAGCATGACGAGGCCGAACAGCGCGACGAACGAATGCTCGTCACGCATCGTCGACGTCATGTGGCGGAACAGGTAGTTGCACGAACGCGCGACCAGATACGCGACGATGAACGAACCGACGAGCAGATAGACCGGCTGCAGGATCGTGGCGAACACGTTGCCGTACGCTTCCTGATGCAGCCAGCTCGTGACGAGCTTGGTCAGCACGATCGCGTAGACGCTGTTCAGCGCGGTCAGCGTGATCAGCCGCTGCGATACCTGCCCTTCCGCGCGCAGTTCGGTCTTGAGCTGGATCACCATCGACGGCGACGTCGCGATCGCGATCGCCGACAGCACGAGCGCGACCATGCCCGACACGCCGAGCGCGAGCATCACGAACAGCACGAGCACGAACGTCAGCGTCGCTTCGGCGAGGCTCGACGCAATGAGCCACGGATTGCGGCGGATCCACCGCAGGTCGAGGCGGCTGCCGAGTTCGAACAGCAGCAGCCCGAGAGCGACGTTGATCAGCAGCCGCGACGTTTCGTCGGTGCTCGAGTCGATCACGCCGAAACCGAACGAACCGGCGATGAGACCGATCACCGCATAACCGGTAATGCGCGGCAGCCGCCACGCGCGATAGCAGAGTTCGCCGCACAGCCCGGCCGCGAACAGCGCGAGCCCGGCCCAGAACACGGCATCCGGCGTAAGCGGCCAGTTGGGCAGAAATGAGAACGCCGACTTCATCGTGGTGACTTCTCCTTTGGAAGCAACCGCCAGCGACGCGGGGTCAAGCGTCAGGAATGAGTGCGCGCCGGCTGGGTATCGCCCCGAATGTGATTGTTGTGGTTGACGACGGCGGGACATGGGGTCCGCCTGTACCGCCATTCGGCGGATGTGTCGCTCAGGTCTGCCGATCTGGATTGTCGGCCTGATGTGTGAACGGACTGCGCTGCCTCGAAGACTCAGATTCGAAACTGTGCGGACCGTTCCGTTGAAGCATGTCCGGCGCCTGGCCGGACGAACGCGAAGGAAACCGATTGTGCCACAGCTTTTTCACTCTGGAACCCATTCGATCGAACCCGAAACGCTGTGCGGCGCACAGGTCTTTGGTTTAAAAGGTTTATCTGTATATATACGTAGTAGAAGTTAACAAAGCGCTCACAGTTCTGTGGATAACCTCGGTTTACGCTGCCGGATCAAAGGCTTGTTGAAAACATAACCGGTTGCACAGCGTGTTCGTGCACAGTAGTTTGAGATGAGCAACTTTTGGACCCTGTGCGCGACCGGCCGAGTTACCCCGTTTACGTCCACTGTGATTGCACACGAACCGAGCATGGATTTCGCGCGGTTATCCACAGCATCGCGTGGATAACTTTGCGCGGGAAAATCGGGAAACTGTGAGGGGAACGGTGCGCCGGTTCAGTCGGCGGCGCTCACCTGGCGTGCGCGCAATGCGCGGATCAGGAAACGGGCGGGATCGACGGCTTCCGCGAGTTCGCGCTCGATCGGCCAGGGCTCGCCGTCGAGTTGCGAGGCGATGAGCTCGGCGCCGAGCGCGGCCCAGACGAGACCGCGCGAGCCGTAGCCGAATGCGCCGTAGAGCCCCGGCATGCGCGGCAGGTCGCGGGCTTTGGCACCGCTCAGCGCGCGGGCGTTTGCCACTGCCTGCGCTTCGTCGGCGAGCGGGCCGATCAGCGGCAGCCGGTCGCCGGCGACCCAGCGGAACGCGACGCGGCCGCGCAGCGTGTCGAGCGCGGGCACGTCGCGGATCAGTCCCGGCAGCAGGCGCCTCACACGCTCGAGGTTTTCCGCATGGCCGGCCACGCGTATCGCCGGATCGACGTCGTCCGGTTCGAACGTTGCGCCGATCAGCAGCGTGCCGTCGTCGAGCGGCACCGCGTAGCCGTCGCCGATCGCCGGGCACGGCAGCGGCGATGCGCTGGCTGCCGGCAGCAGCGTGAGCTGCCCGCGCACGGGTTGCAGCGCGACGTGCCGCAGCCCGGCAAGCCGCACCGCATCGCCGGCATTCGCGAGTACGACGACGGGCGCCTGGGCGAGCGTGCGTCCGTGCGCATCGAGCGCATGCCACTCGTCGCCGTTGCGTTCGAGCCGCGCGACTTCGGTGCGCGTCAGCCGTTGCACGCGATCGCCGGCGGCCGCGCATTGCGCGTCGGCGAGTGCGGCCGGCCACACCGCACCGCCGTGCGGAAACAGCAGCCCGCCATGCGCGACCGGCAAATTCAGATAGGCGCGCGCGGCGTCCGTGTCGAGCAGCGTCGCATAGTCGGACGGCGCGCCGAGCGCATCGAATGCATCGCGCATGCGCGCGAAGTCGTCCGCAGATTCGGCGAGATGAACCATGCCGTGCGTGCTGCGCGCAAACGCATGACCGCCCGCTTCGAGCGCCCGCCAGCGCGCGAGCGCATAGAGAAAACCGGCGCGCGTGAGACGGCTCGCGACGTTGTCGTCGCGCGTCATCAGCGGATGGAACACACCGGCCGGATTGCCGGACGCTTCGCTCGCGATCCGTTCGTGCCGTTCGATCAGCGTCACGTTCCAGCCGCGCGCGGCGAGCCGCTCGACGACCGCGCAGCCTGCAACGCCGGCACCGATCACGAGCGCACGACGCGTGGCGGCGTTCGGCCATGCGCGCGGCGGTTCGTGCCGGCGCATGCGCCAGCGCGGCGCATATTCGCCGACCAGCATCGCGCGCTTGCCGGCGAAACCGTCGACCTTGCGATACGCGAAACCCGCTTCGTCGAGCGCGCGTTTCACGACGCCGGAACTCGAATAGGTCGCGAACGTCGCGTGCTCGTCGGCCATGCGCGCAAGCGCGCGAAACACGTCGATCGACCAGAGGTCCGCGTTCTTCGACGGTGCAAAGCCGTCGAGATAAAACGCATCGGCGCGCGCGACGAGCGCCGGCAGCCGTTCGAGCGCATCGCCGAACACGAGCGTGAGCACGACGCGCCCTGCGTCGAATTCGAGTCGATGCACGCCCGGCACGAGCGGCGGCCATGCATCGGCGAGCGTATCGACATTCGCCGATATGGTTGTATTCGCAACGATATGCGCAGCGGCGCGTCGCAGGTCTTCACGCGAGAACGGATGCTTTTCGACCGACACGAAATGGAGGCGCTCGCAGCGCGCGGGATCGTCGCGCCACGCGGCCCATGTGGCGAGAAAGTTGCAGCCGATGCCGAAGCCCGTCTCGACGATCGTAAACGTGCGGCGCTGCTGCCAGCGCGCGGGCAGCCCGTTGCCCGCGACGAACACGTGGTTGGCCTGCGCGATCGCGCCCGCGGCACTGTGATAGATGTCGCCGTACGCGGGCGAGACGAGGGTGCCGTCGTCGCGGAACGCGAGCGTGGCAGGGACGAGTCGGTCGGGCATGCGAAACAAAAATCGTGACAGCCAAGCCTGGCAAGGGATTGCGGCGCACGTGCCGATCGGCCGTTGGCAAAATCCAACGGCGCGACGCAGGCGCGCAGCGGGCTGCGTATCCTGTCCGGTTGGCGCTGGTCAAAAAACGGGCAATCGACGATCGATTCGGCGAAATACCGATGAAAATCTTTGAAACCCTTGTCGTTATTGGGTTTGCGCTGCGCTATCATAGCAACGCCGTACCGCGGGGTGGCCGCCGGCGTAGCCGGTAGGCGCGTCGCGCGGGCCAGGATTCGGCGCTGTGCCGTCAGAGTCTGACTCTCGACGGCACGGTTCGCGCACGTATAATCGGCGCGTTCGCGCTGTTCGTGTCAACCTAACCTGAAAAAGGAACCTTAATGAACAAACAGGAACTGATCGACGCCGTCGCCGCCCAAACGGGCGCCAGCAAGGCTCAAACCGGCGAAACGCTGGACACGCTGCTCGAAGTCATCAAGAAAGCCGTGTCGAAGGGTGATGCGGTTCAGCTGATCGGCTTCGGCAGCTTCGGTTCGGGCAAGCGCGCAGCACGTACGGGCCGCAACCCGAAGACGGGCGAAACCATCAAGATCCCGGCAGCCAAGACGGTCAAGTTCACGGCTGGCAAGGCGTTCAAGGACGCCGTCAACAAGCGTTAATCCAGCGCCTGTTCAAAGAAAACCCGCCTTTCGGCGGGTTTTTTGTTGGGTGCGCGCGGCATTTTTGCCACAGTCCGTCACACCTTTACAAGATTTTACGGTTCGTCGATCGCTGTTACGGGCGCACGATCTGCGCGTCGCCCGGGTCTTCGTCGTCGTGCGCGTCGACGTCCCATGCAGGGAACGGGTCGTCGAACGCGGCCCATCCGGCCGCGCCGAGCGCGAATTCCGCATCGGTCAGCAGGCAGGCGTCGAGCTTCGCGCGCCATGCGTCGGCGTCGAGCGCGATGCCGATCAGCACGAGTTCCTGACGGCGATCGCCGATCGAGCGGTCGTCGAAATCGCCTTCCCATTCAGTGCGAATTTCGGCGAGCAGTTCGTCGTCGTCCGGCCATTCCGCGCGATCCTGCGCGGCCCACCAGAGCCCGGCCGGACCGTGCCGGCACACGCCGCCCGCCTGCGACAGCGAGCCCGCGATGTCGTTGCGCGTCGCGAGCCAGAAGAAGCCCTTGCTGCGCAGCACGCCCGGCCACTGCTGATGGAGCAGCGCCCAGAGCCGCGCCGGATGAAACGGCCGGCGCGCGCGGTAAACGAAATTCGCGATGCCGAATTCGTCCGCTTCGCCGTGCACGTGCGCATGATGATGCGCGTCGCAGTCGGGATCGTCGCAGTACGCATGATCGCGATCGAGCGACGCGAGCCAGCCGGGCGCGTTCGCCGCTTCGTCGAAATCGAAGCGGCCGGTGTTCAGCACCGCGTCGAGCGGCACGTTGCCGAACGTCGACACGACCTGATGCGCGCGCGGATTGAGCCGCGCGAGAATGTGCTGCAGCCGCGCGAGTTCGTCCGCGCTGACGAGGTCGGCCTTGTTGATCACGAGCACGTCGCAGAATTCGATCTGCTCGATCAGCAGCTCGACGAGCGTGCGATCGTCGTCTTCGGAGGCGGCGATGCCGCGCGTTGCGAGTGCGTCGTCCGAGCCGTAGTCGCGCAGGAAATTGAATGCGTCGACGACCGTGACGAGCGTGTCGAGCCGTGCGGTATCGCCGAGCGACGTGCCGTCGTCGTCGACGAACGTGAAGGTCTCGGCGATCGGCATCGGCTCCGCGATACCGGTCGATTCGATCACGATCGCGTCGAAGCGGCCTTCCGCCGCGAGCTGGCGGATCTCGACGAGCAGATCGTCGCGCAGCGTGCAGCAGATGCAGCCGTTCGACATCTCGACGAGCCGTTCCTCGACATGCGACAGCGCCTGCGCGTCGCGCACGATCGACGCGTCGATGTTGACCGCCGCGAGGTCGTTGACGATCACGGCGACTTTCAGGCCCGCGCGGTTCGCGAGGATATGGTTGAGCAGCGTGGTCTTGCCGGCGCCGAGGAAGCCGGACAGCACGGTGACGGGCAACGGCTGTTTCATTGCGGTACGCACCAACGGAAAAGTGAAAAAGCGGCCGCGGCGCCGCTGCGCGGCACGAGCGGCCGGGCCGTTCGCGCGCGCGAAGCCGCAGCGTAAGCCCGCATTGTGCATCAAACGCGCGCGCGACGGCCGGGGCGCGATCGGCCCGGCGCGCGGCGCACCGCTATTGCGGCGGCAGCAGTTTCCACTGCGCGAGGATCGCCGCGATCTGCCGCGCGTACTTGTCGCGCAGTGCCGGCGTTTCCGAATGATAGGCGCCGACGGCCTGCCACGTGTTGCCGTAGCGGTTCATTTTCTGCCGCAGATGCCACGCGGCGATATAGACGTTCTTGCACGGCTCCATCAGCGTGTCGCGATCGATGCCGTAGCGCGACAGCGTCGACAGATGGACCGAATTGATCTGCATGAGCCCGTAATCGACGGACCCGTTCGTGTTCTTGTTCAGTGCGCTCGGGCGGTTGCGCGACTCCTGCCAGGCGATCGCGCGCAGGATCAGCGGATTGACCTTCTGATAGCGGGCGGCCTCGTCGAAACAATCGGCGTGCGCGTTCGCGCTGGCGAACCACGCGCCGGCGGCGATCCACACGAGCGAAGCGAACCGTCTTTTCATGGGGCGAAAGCGGAAAGAAAATGCGCGGGGTCGGGAAAACCCGTGCCCGTCATTCGTGCGACGAGAAACGCGCCGCCCGTATCATACCGGCAGTTCGTGACTGTGCGACAGCCCGGCATGACGGCTATCGCGCGTCGGTCCGGCGGTGATCGGGCTATCCGGATCGCCGGACGGCGACGGCCGACGCGGCGCGCGCGACCTTACATATCGCATACGGGCCGCCGGGCGCCTGTCGTATGTGAGACAGTCCTCGGATCAATGTGATATTTCGGACATGAAAAACTGCTAATGTCGCCTTTTTCGGATTTGGATCCCAGCACTACCGCCGGAAGTGGCCTGAGCCGGCATCGCCCCATTCATCCATGACAAGAAATCGCTTCGTTATGCGGCGCGTCGCCACGACGCTGATCATCGCCGGCATCATCGGCTCGCAGGCTGCCTACGCTCAGGTCACGCTCAATTTCGTCAATGCGGATATCGACCAGGTCGCGAAGGCGATCGGCGCCGCCACCGGCAAGACCATCATCGTCGACCCGCGCGTCAAGGGGCAGCTGAACCTCGTCGCCGAACGCTCGGTGCCCGAAGATCAGGCGCTGAAGACGCTGCAGTCCGCGCTGCGCATGCAGGGCTTCGCGCTCGTACAGGATCACGGCGTGCTGAAGGTCGTGCCCGAAGCCGACGCGAAACTGCAGGGCGTGCCGACCTACGTCGGCAACGTGCCGCGCGCACGCGGCGACCAGGTCATCACGCAGGTGTTCGAACTGCACAACGAATCGGCGAACAACCTGCTGCCGGTGCTGCGGCCGCTGATCTCGCCGAACAACACCGTGACCGCGTATCCGGCGAACAACTCGATCGTCGTCACCGACTATGCGGACAACGTGCGCCGCATCGCGCAGATCATCGCCGGCGTCGACAGCGCCGCGGGCGCGCAGGTGCAGGTCGTGCCGCTGCGCAACGCGAACGCGATCGACCTCGCGTCGCAGTTGCAGAAGATGCTCGACCCCGGCGCGATCGGCAACAGCGACGCGACGCTGAAGGTCTCGGTCACGGCCGATCCGCGCACCAACTCGCTGCTGCTGCGCGCCTCGAATGCGTCGCGGCTCGCGGCCGCGAAGCGCCTCGTGCAGCAGCTCGACGCGCCGAGCGCGGTGCCCGGCAACATGCATGTCGTGCCGCTGCGCAACGCCGATGCCGTGAAGCTCGCGAAGACGCTGCGCGGCATGCTCGGCAAGGGCGGCAACGACACCGGTTCGTCGGCGTCGTCGAACGACGCGAACAGCTTCAACCAGAACGGCTCGTCCTCAAGCGGCAACTTCTCGACCGGCACGGCCGGCACGCCGCCGTTGCCGTCGGGCGGGCTCGGCGGGACGTCTTCGTCGTCGTACGGCAGCGGCGCGTCGGGCAGCGGCGGCCTCGGCAATGCGGGGCTGCTCGGCGGCGACAAGGACAAGAACGACGACAACCAGCCCGGCGGGATGATCCAGGCCGATGCGGCGACCAACTCGCTGATCATCACCGCGTCCGATCCCGTGTACCGGAACCTGCGCGCGGTGATCGACCAGCTCGACAAGCGTCGCGCGCAGGTCTATATCGAAGCGCTGATCGTCGAACTGAACTCGACGACGGCCGGCCAGCTCGGGATCCAGTGGCAGGTCGCGAGCGGCGCGCTGCTCGCCGGCACGAACCTCGCGGCGACGGCCGGCAGCGTCGCCGGCAACAGCATCATCAACCTGACGACGGGCTCGGTGAACAGCAGCACGGGCACCGCCACCGGCGTCGGGCTGCCCGCCAATCTCGCGAACCTGAACCAGGGCCTCAACATCGGCTGGCTGCACAACATGTTCGGCGTGCAGGGCCTCGGCGCGCTGCTGCAGTATTTCGCGGGCGTCAGCGACGCGAACGTGCTGTCGACGCCGAACCTGATCACGCTCGACAACGAGGAAGCGAAGATCGTCGTCGGCGAAAACGTGCCGATTCCGACCGGCTCGTATTCGAACCTGACGAGCGGCACCACGAGCAACGCGTTCAACACCTACGATCGCCGCGACGTCGGCCTGACGCTGCACGTGAAGCCGCAGATCACCGACGGCGGGATCCTGAAGCTGCAGCTCTACACCGAGGATTCCGCGGTCGACACCGCGACGACGAACGCGCAGACGGGCCCGTCGTTCACGAAGCGCTCGATCCAGTCGACGATTCTCGCGGACAACGGCGAAGTGATCGTGCTCGGCGGCCTGATGCAGGACGCGTACAACGTGTCCAACAGCAAGGTGCCGCTGCTCGGCGACATCCCGTGGATCGGCCAGCTGTTCCGCTCCGAAAGCAAGCAGCGCAAGAAGACCAACCTGATGGTGTTCCTGCGCCCGGTGATCATCGCCGATCGCGATACGGCGCAGGCCGTCACCTCGAACCGCTACGACTACATCCAGGGCGTGACGGGCGCGTACAAGTCGGACAACAACGTGATCCGCGACAAGGACGACCCCGTCGTGCCGCCGATGCCGCTCGGCCCGAGCCAGGGCGGGACGGCCGCGGGCAACCTGTTCGATCTCGACAAGATGCGTCGCCAGCAGATGCAGCGCCAGATCGCGCCGCCGGCCGCCGAGCAGGCGCCCGCGCAGTCGCAGGGCGTGCCGGCGCAGACGGTGCCGCAGCAGCCGCTGACCGCGCCGGGAGCGTCGCAGTGAGCGACTTGCTGTCTTCCGCCCACGACGGCGCGCCCGGCGAACGGCAGCCGCCCTCGCCGCTCGCCGCGCGGCTGCTGCCGTACGGCTTCGCGAAGAACGGCCAGGTGCTGATCGCGCACCAGCTCGACGACACGCTCGAGGTGTGGATCAGCGATCGCACGAACGACGCCGCGCTGGCCGAGATCGCACGCAATTTCGGCTCGATCGTCGTGCAGCGTGTGCCGGCCGACGAGCTCGCGCAGGCGATCAACCACGCGTATGCGCGGCAGGACGGCAGCGCCGCGCAGATCGTCGGCGAGGTGGAAGGCGAAGTCGATCTGTCGCGGCTGATGCAGGACATCCCGGAAGTCGAGGATCTGCTCGAATCGGAGGACGACGCGCCGATCATCCGGATGATCAACGCGCTGCTGACGCAGGCCGCGCGCGAACAGGCGTCGGACATCCATATCGAACCGTTCGAGAATGCATCGGTCGTGCGCTTTCGTGTCGACGGCACGCTGCGCGACGTCGTGCGGCCGAAGAAGGCGCTGCACGGCGCGCTGATCTCGCGCATCAAGATCATGGCGCAGCTCGACATCGCGGAAAAACGTCTGCCGCAGGACGGCCGCATCACGCTGCGCGTCGGCGGCCGTCCGGTCGACGTGCGCGTGTCGACGCTGCCGACCGGCCACGGCGAACGCGCGGTGCTGCGTCTGCTCGAGAAGGACGCGCAGCGGCTGAACCTCGAAGCGCTCGGGATGGGCCGCGACACGCTCGTGCAGTTCGACAAGCTGATCTCGCGTCCGCACGGCATCGTGCTCGTCACCGGGCCTACGGGCTCCGGGAAGACGACGACGCTGTACGCGTCGATGTCGCGGCTCGAAACCGCGACGACCAACATCATGACCGTCGAGGATCCGATCGAATACGACCTGTCGGGCATCGGCCAGACGCAGGTCAACGAGCGGATCGGGATGACCTTTGCGCGCGCGTTGCGCTCGATCCTGCGTCAGGACCCGGACGTGATCATGATCGGCGAAATCCGCGACCTCGAAACCGCGCAGATCGCGGTGCAGGCCTCGCTCACGGGCCACCTCGTGCTCGCGACGCTGCACACGAACGATGCGGCATCGGCCGTCACGCGTCTGACCGACATGGGCGTCGAGCCGTATCTGCTCGCGTCGTCGCTGCTCGGCGTGCTCGCGCAGCGGCTCGTGCGCCAGCTTTGCCCCGTCTGCAAGGAAGAGCGGCACGAGGACGGCCGCAGCGTGTGGCATCCGGTCGGCTGCGACAAGTGCGGGCATTCGGGCTACACGGGCCGGCGCGGCGTGTACGAGCTGCTGATCGTCGACGATGCGATCCGCACGCTGATTCACCGCAACGCGGCCGACGCGGAGATTCTCGCGGCCGGCCGCGCGCAGGGCATGCGCACGCTGCGCGACGACGCGGAGCGCTGGCTCGCGGCCGGCGCGACGTCGCTCGAGGAAGTGCTGCGCGTGACGGGAGGCGCGTAGCGCGATGCCCGCATTCCGTTTCGAAGCGATCGATGCGGCCGGCCGCACGCAGAAGGGCGTGGTCGATGCCGACAGCGCGCGCGCCGCACGCGGGCAGCTACGCACGCAAGGGCTGACGCCGCTCGTCGTCGAACCGGCCGGAAGCGCGACGCGCGGTGCACGTTCGCAGCGGCTCGCGCTCGGCCGCAAGCTGTCGCAGCGCGAACAGGCGATCCTCACGCGCCAGCTCGCGAGCCTGCTGATCGCCGGCCTGCCGCTCGACGAAGCGCTCGGCGTGCTGACCGAGCAGTCCGAGCGCGACTACATCCGCGAACTGATGGCCGCGATCCGCGCCGAAGTGCTCGGCGGTCATTCGCTCGCGAACGCGCTGAGCCAGCATCCGCGCGATTTTCCGGAAATCTATCGCGCGCTGGTGTCGGCCGGCGAGCATACGGGCAAGCTCGGGATCGTGCTGTCGCGGCTCGCCGACTACATCGAGCAGCGCAACGCGCTGAAGCAGAAGATCCTGCTCGCATTCACCTATCCGGCGATCGTCACGGTGATCGCGTTCGGGATCGTCACGTTCCTGCTGAGCTACGTGGTGCCGCAGGTCGTCAACGTGTTCGCGAGCACGAAGCAGCAGCTGCCGCTCCTGACGATCGTGATGATGGCGCTGTCCGGATTCGTGCGGCACTGGTGGTGGGCGATCCTGATCGCGGTCGCGCTCGTCGTGTGGTTCGTGAAGGCGACGCTGTCGCGCGCGGGGCCGCGGCTCGCGTTCGATCGCTGGCTGCTGACCGCGCCGCTCGCGGGCAAGCTCGTGCGCGGCTACAACACGGTGCGTTTCGCGAGCACGCTTGGCATTCTGACCGCGGCCGGCGTGCCGATCCTGCGCGCGCTGCAGGCGGCCGGCGAGACGCTCAGCAACCGCGCGATGCGCGCGAACATCGACGACGCGATCGTGCGCGTGCGCGAAGGCTCGGCGCTGTCGCGCGCGCTGAACAACGTGAAGACGTTTCCGCCGGTGCTCGTGCATCTGATCCGCTCCGGCGAGGCGACCGGCGACGTGACGACGATGCTCGACCGCGCGGCCGACGGCGAAGCGCGCGAGCTCGAGCGCCGCACGATGTTTCTGACGAGCCTGCTCGAGCCGCTGCTGATTCTCGCGATGGGCGGGATCGTGCTCGTGATCGTGCTCGCGGTGATGCTGCCGATCATCGAGCTGAACAACATGGTGCAGTGACGCGGCAGCCCCGTGCCGGGCCGCCGACGTTCAGCGCATGTAGATCGCGGGGGACGGCGTGTTGGCCGGCAGCTGGATTTCCGCGCGCGCGCCGTTGCGTTCGACGACGATCGAGCGGTTGCGGACTTCGGCGAGCTTCGCGCCGGGCGTGAGTTCCGCGCCGAGCGACACCGCGCGCGGCGGTTCGCCGCCGACGCCGACGATCGCCGCACCGCCGTGCTGCAGCGCGAGGATGCCGAACAGGTGGATGTCCTGCACGGGATTGCGTTCGAGCTGTCCGCCGAACAGCGCCGCGGCGTCCTCGGTGCGGATCGGCGGCCGCGCGGCGGCTGCGGGCAGCGGCGCTTCGCGGGCCGACAGCGTGACGACCCAGTACGTGGCCGTCGCGCACAGCGCCGCGAAGAGGGCGAGGGAAAGGATCCGGATCGAGAGCGCGTTCATGCGCGCTATTGTACGGATCTATGTGAAATTTGCGTTGAGTGAAAGCCCTCGACGATGCGCGCCTTACAATGCGTGCTCCGCTCCCGCGGATCGTGGAAGGTGGCCGTCAGGCGATCGTCCGGATGCCACGGGCGCGTTGTTCAATCGACGATATTTTTTGGAAAGAGGTAGTCAGTCATGCAAACGTGGATCACTCGCCGCAATGGAGCCGTGCGCCGTCAGCGCGGTTTCACGCTGATCGAGATCATGGTGGTGGTCGCGATCCTCGGGATCCTTGCCGCGCTGATCGTGCCGAAGATCATGAGCCGCCCCGACGAGGCGCGCCGCATCGCCGCGAAGCAGGACATCGGCACCATCATGCAGGCGCTGAAGCTGTACCGTCTCGACAACGGCCGCTATCCGACGCAGGAACAGGGCCTGAACGCGCTGATCCAGAAGCCGTCCACCGATCCGATTCCGAACAACTGGAAGGACGGCGGCTATCTCGAACGGCTGCCGAACGATCCGTGGGGCAATCCGTACAAGTATCTGAACCCGGGCGTGCACGGCGAGATCGACGTGTTCAGCTACGGCGCCGACGGCAAGGAAGGCGGCGACGCCAACGATACCGATATCGGCTCGTGGCAGTAAGCCGCCGCCGACCGGTCCGATCCTTCTCTCCCGCGCTTCATGCTCGCACTTCGTACGACGACCCACCGCTGCGCCGGCCACGGCGGCCTGCGCCGCGCGGCGGCATCGCCCGTCCGGGCGTGTGCGGCGGCTGAGCCGGGATCGCGCCGCCGGCTAGCGAAGTCGACCGGCCCGTGCGCGGCGAGCCCTGCCTTCGGAGGGCAGTGTACGCAGCATCGCCGTCGCGCCGCGCGCGGCTTCACGCTGCTCGAGATGCTCGTCGTGCTCGTGATCGCGGGGCTGCTGGTGTCGCTCGCGTCGTTGTCGCTGACGCGCAATCCGCGCACCGACCTGCGCGAGGAAGCACAGCGGCTCGCGCTGCTGTTCGAGACGGCCGGCGACGAAGCGCAGGTGCGCGCGCGGCCGATCGCGTGGCAGCCCACCGCGCACGGTTTCCGTTTCGACGTCAGTTCGTCCGACGGCTGGCGCACGCTGCACGACGATCTGCTGCGCCCGCGCGACTGGGACGGCGGCGTGACGGGCGCGGACATCGACTACCCCGGTTCCGATACGCGCGCGAGCCGCGTCGTATTCGGCACCGAAAGCATCGACACGCCGGTGCGCGTGACGCTGCATTCGGCCGTCGGCAGCGCGACGATCGTCGGCACCGGCAACGGCCGCTACGAGGTGCAATGACGATGCGTGGTCGCATGCGCCGCCCTGCCCGTTCGCCGCGCATTGCCGGCGCCTTGCGCCTGCGCGGCGCGGCGCGCGGCTTCACGATGATCGAGGTGCTGGTCGCGCTCGCGATCATCGCGGTCGCGCTCGCGGCATCGATTCGCGCGGTCGGCACGATGGCGACCGGCGCATCGGAACTGCATCGCCGGCTGCTCGCCGGCTGGAGCGCCGACAACGCGCTCGCGCAGCTGCGGCTCGCGCATGCGTGGCCGCAGATCGGCGAACAGAACTTCGACTGCTCGCAGGGCAACGTGCCGCTCGTGTGCACGCAGCGCGTCAGCGCGACGCCGAATCCGGTATTCCGGCGCGTCGAGGTGTCGGTCAGCATGCCGGGCCGCTCCGGCGTGCTCGCGCAGATGGTCACGGTGGTCGCGAATGAAACCAGCCGTTCGCTCTGACGCGCCGATGCCGCGCCCGTTCGCCCGCGCGTCCCGCGCACGCGGCTTCACGCTGATCGAGCTGATGATCGCGATCGCGATTCTCGCCGTCGTCGCCGTGCTCGCGTGGCGCGGGCTCGATCAGATCATGCGCGGCCGCGACAAGGTGGCGTCTGCGATGGAAGACGAACGCGTATTCGCGCAGATGTTCGATCAGATGCGCATCGACGCGCGGCTTGCCGCGACCGACGACGAAGCCGGCCAGCCGGCGATCGGCGTGGCCGGCAACACGCTGCAGATCATTCGCGCACTCGACGTGCCGGGCGCCGCGCCGCGGCTGCAGGTCGTGCGCTACCGGATCGCCGGCGGGCGCGTCGTGCGCTACGCGTCGCCGCCGCTCGACGACGCGAACCGGCTGCATGCGCTTCTGAAGGACAGCAGCGTCGACGGCTGGAGCGCAGTCGCGCTGATGGGCGGCGTCGGCGCGATCGATGCGAAGCTGTACGTGCCGCGCGTCGGCTGGACGACCAGCGTGCAGGCGGCGAACGACGCGCTCGCGCAGAACAACGATGCGCTGAAGGTGCCGCAGATCGGCAACGCGCCGCCGCCACGCGCGGTCACGGGGCTGCAGGTCAGCATCGGCGCGACGTCGCTGCGCGTGCCGATCACGCGCGTATTTCTCGTCGGGGAGTGACGCACGATGCGCACGCGCCCTCACCTTTCGATGCCCGAGCGCCGCGCTTGCCGACGCGCGCACGGCCTGCCGCGCGGCGAGCGCGGTGCGGCGATCATCACGGCGCTGCTGGTCGTCGCGCTGGCGGCGATTCTCGTGTCCGGCATGCTATGGCGCCAGCAGGTGCAGGTGCGCCGCATCGAGAACCAGCGGACGCTCGCGCAGGCGCAGTGGGTCGCGCGCGGCGCGCTCGACTGGACGCGGATGATCCTGCGCTCGGAAGGCGACACGGCGCCCGGCATCACGTATCTCGGCGGGATCTGGGCGGTGCCGATCGCGAAGACGAAGCTGTCGGATTTTCTCGGCCGGATCGGCGCGCCGAACCAGGGCGGCGACGACACCTATATCTCCGGGTCGATCGAGGATGCGCAGGCGAAGTTCAACCTGCGCAACCTGATCGCGTCGCCGGCGCCCGGCGTGCTGCAGCTCAACGTCGCGCAGCTCGCGGCGTTCCAGCGGCTGCTGACGACGCTCGGCTACGACGGCGCGTTCGCGAAGCGGATCGCGCTGCAGGTGCGCGCGGGGCTCATGCATTCGGCGACGCGCTTTCAGCTGCCGACGCTGCCCGGCGGCGGCATGGCGCCGACCGCGCCGGTGACGGGCGGCGACACGCAGGCGGGCGGCTTCACCGACGATCCGGGCCTCGCCGACAGCGAGCGCGGGCCCGCGCCGCTGACGATGACGAGCGTCGACAGCCTGCTCGACGTCGACGGCGTGACGCCCGAGATGGTCGCGCGGCTGCGCCCGTTCGTGACCGTGCTGCCGACCACGACGCCCGTGAACATGAACACCGCGCCGGCCGAGGTGATCGCCGCGCTGGTGCCGGGCATGAGCGTGTCGTCCGCGCAGGCGCTCGTCTCGCGCCGCGAGACCGTGTTTTTCCGCAACGTCGGCGACGTGCAGCTCGCGCTGCGCGGCGCGGGCGCGCCGGGCGTACAGCTCGATGCGAGCCTCATCGACGTCAATTCGAGCTACTTCGTCGTGCACGGCCGGATCCAGCACGACCGCGCGGAGGTCGATCGCACCTCGCTCGTGTATCGTGATCCGACCACGCACTCGACGCGGGTCGTGCGCATCCGCGATCAGCTATAACGACGCCATTCGGGAGAGGAGCCCTTGAGCACGTTGATTGTTTCATTGCCGCCGCGCGAGCCTGCCGTGCCGTTGCAGGAATGGCAGTGGCCGGAGCTGCCGTTCATGCTCGTCGACAAGGCCGGCCACGTGCAGCGCGCGGGCCGCGCGGCGCTGTCGCTGCTGCCGCGCGCGAGCGCGACGGTGCTGATCGTCGCCGCGCGCGACGTGCTGCTGCTGGCCGCGAGCGTGCCGCCGCTCAAAGGGCCGAAGCTGCGCCAGGCGCTGCCGAACATCGTCGAGGATCAGTTGATCCAGGATCCGCTCGGCTGCCATATCGCGCTCGATCCGGTCGCGCTGCCGGACGGGCGCCGCGTGCTGGGCGTCGTCGATCGCGCGTGGTTCCGCGCGATCTGCGACGCGTTCACGGCAGCCGGCCACCGGCAGCTGCGCGCCGTGCCCGCGACGCGCTGCCTGCCCGCGCCGCTCGCGGCCGCACCTGCACCGTCGGCCGTGCCGGCCGACGACGAGGCGCCCGACATCGCGGCCGCAGCGGACGGCTTGCCGCTTGGTTCGTCGACCGGCACGCCGTCGGCCGAGCCGCTCGTGCGTCCGGCCGCGGTCGCCGCGGTGCTCGGTGTCGCGACGTCGGTCGAACCGGCGCTCGTCGAAGCGGGCGCGCAGCCGCTCGCCGCGAGCGCGCCGCGGCTCGAACTCGCGATCGCGCGCGGCGCGCTCGGCGAAGGCTTCGCGGCGCCGGCCGCGCGCGCGCCCGGCACGCTCGCCGCGCTCGCGGGCGGTGGCGCGGTCGAGCTGTACGAGCTCGGCGAGCCCGGTGCGGAGCCGCGCGTCGCGTCGGCCGGCCGCGCGGGCGGCGCCCCGCTGCTGCCCGGCGCGATGCCGCTGTCGTTCGACGCATTCGCGCGCCGGGCGCTCGCGGAGCGCTTCGACCTCTGCCAGTTCGAATTCGAGTCGCAGCCCTGGCGTTTCGACCGCGCGACGCTGAAGCGCCTGCGCCTGCCGATCGCGCTCGCGGCGGCGACGCTCGGCATCGCGGTGATCGGGATGAATCTGCATTGGTGGAAGCTGTCGCGCGAACGCGATGCGCTGTCGGCGCAGATCACCGAAACGCTGCTGTCGGCGTTCCCGAAGACGACGACGGTGCTCGATCCGCCCGCGCAGATGCAGCGGCAGCTCGACCAGTTGCGTCTCGCGGCCGGCGAGCTGTCGCCGAACGACTTCCTCGCACTGTCGAGCGGGCTCGCGCGCTCGATGGGTGCGCTGCCGCTGAACGGCATCGCGTCGCTCGACTATCACGACCGGCGGCTCGACGTCGGCTTCAAGCCGGAGGTCAAGGTCGATCCCGACTTCCCGCAACGCCTCGCGCGCAACGGGCTGGCCGGCGAAGTCGACAGCAACACGGGCAAATGGACGATCCGGAGCCGCTCATGAACACCGAACGACTGACTCAGGCGTTAACCCAGTTCTGGGGCGAGCGCACGCCGCGCGAAAAGACGCTGCTCGGTTGGGGCGGCGCCGTGCTGGCCGTCGCGATCGCCTATTCGGTGCTGTGGTCGCCCGCACAGGAAGGCCGCGCGCGCATCGAACGCGAGCTGCCGACGATGCGCCGCGAACTCGCGCAGATGACCGCGCAGGCGAACGAAGCGAAGTCGCTGACGGCCGCCGCGCAGGGTGTCGCGCCGACCGGTCTCGCGCTGAAGGATGCGCTCGCCGCGTCGCTGTCCGATCACGGGCTGCCGGGCGCGCAAGTGCAGATCGTCGGCAACGGCGTGCAGATCCAGATGAAGAACGTGTCGTTCCCCGCGTGGACGCAGTGGCTCGACGACGTGCGCCGGCAACTGAAGGCGCAGGTCGGCGAGGCGCACGTGAGCGCGTTGAAGGAAGACGGCCAGGTCGACCTGACGGCCGTGATGCAGCCGTCGATGCCGAAATGAGGATGGCGACGATGCAAGCGGCGGGCGCTCGATGAACCGATGGACGATGCGGCTCGTCGCCGCGCTGCCGTGGGTCGCGGTCGGCGCGCTCGCGACGGCGATCACGCTGATCGCGCTCGCGCCGGCCGCGTGGATCGCGCCGCAGTTCGCGCGCGCGACCGGCGGCCATGTCAACCTCGTCGATCCGGCCGGCTCGCTGTGGCACGGTTCGGCCACGCTGATGCTCGCGCCCGGCGCGGACCAGAGCGCATCGACGCTGCTGCCGGGCCGCGTCGAATGGACGACGCGCTTCTGGCCGCTGCTGACCGGGCGCGTGCAGATGCGTCTGCGCCAGACCGACGCGATGCCGCAGCCCGTGACGCTCGATGCGACCTGGCGCGGCGCCGTGCTGTCGGCCGGCGCGATGGCCGTGCCCGCGTCGCTGCTCGCGGGGCTCGGCACGCCGTTCAATACGCTCGATCTGCAGGGCGACGTGCGGCTCGGCTGGACCGACTGGCGGCTGATCGGCCGCAACGCGTTCGGCCAGCTGACGGTGACGATCGACGGGATGAGCTCGCGCGTGTCGCGCGTGAAGCCGCTCGGCTCGTACCGCGCCGTGCTGCAGGCGAAAGGCACGGGCGCCGATCTCGATCTGACGACGACGCAGGGCCCGCTGTTTCTCGATGGGCACGGTACGTTCGGGCCCGGCAGCGGCGCGTTTCGCGGCACCGCGCATGCGGCGCCCGAACAGCAGGCGAACCTTGCGGGCCTGCTGAACCTGCTCGGCCGCCCGATCGGCAACGGCCAGGTGTCGCTGATCTATGGCGGCGCGATGCGCTGAGCGAGCGCCGCACGCGGTGCGGCGCGGCCTGCCGATTGCGGTGACTTATTGGCGCGCGAGCGTGCCGGCGGCGGGCGCAGCGGACACGGCCGACGCAGCGGCTGCACCGGATGCCGGCACGGCCGCCGGCGCCGCCATGTCGCCCGTCTCGCGCGCGATATCCGACACGTTCCAGCCGCCGCCGAGCGCCTTCACGAGTCCGACCGACGACACCATCCGCTGCCCGGTGATCGTCGCGAGCTTCTGGCGCGCGGTGAAGGCCGTCGTCTGCGCGGTCAGCACGTTCAGATACGCGACGGTGCCGGCCTTGTACTGGTTCGTGACGATCGCGAGCGCATGCTCGGCGCTCTCGACCGCCTGTCGCTGCACGTCGATTTCCTGCGCGAGAATCCGCTGCGAAGCGAGGTTGTCCTCGACGTCCTGGAACGCGCTCAGCACCGCGAGCCGGTATGCGGCGACGTCCTGATCGTAGGTCGCGCGCGCGGCCTGCGTTTGCGCGGCGCGCAGCCCCGCGTCGAACAGCGTCGCCGCGAGCTGCGGGCCGACCGTCCAGAAACGCGCCGGCAGCGTGAACAGCTGCGACCAGACCGAGCTTTCGAAACCGCCGCTCGCCGACAGCGTGAGCGTCGGGAAGAACGCGGAGATCGCGACGCCGATCTGCTCGTTCGCGGCCGCCGCGCGGCGTTCGGCCGCCGCGATGTCGGGCCGGCGCTCGAGCAGCGTGGACGGCACGTCGACCGGCGTGACGGGCGGCTCGGCCGTGAGCGGCATCGGCGGCAGCGAGAACGTCGACGCGGGCTCGCCGATCAGCGTCGCGATCGCATGCTCGTACTGCGCGCGCGCGACGCCGTTGTCGATTGCGGCGGCCTGCGCGCTTTGCAGCTGCGTCTGCGCCTGGATCACGTCCGCGCGCGCGGCGACGCCCTGCGCATACTGGTTTTGCGTGAGCTGCAGCGATTGCCGGTACGACTGCACGGTTTCGTCGAGCAGCTTCTGCAGCGCATCGGACGTGCGCAGCTGGAAGTAGGTCTGCGCGAGCAGCGCCTGCTGCGAGAGCCGCGCATTCGCGAGATCGGCCGCGGCCGCCGCTTCGCCGGCGCGCTGCGCGCTGACGGTGCGGCTCACCTTGCCCCACAGATCGGGTTCCCAGCTTGCATCGAGGCCGACGCTGTAGCTGTTGTTGATCGATCCCGACGTACTGTTGCCGAACGACGACGAGCCCGACGAGAACGACGAGCGCGGCGTGCGCGCGCGCGAGCCGGACGCGCTCAGACCGACGGTCGGGAAATACGCGGCGCGTGCCTCGCTGACGAGCGCGCGCGCCTGACGGTAGGCGGCCGCCGATTGCGCGATCGTCTGGTTCGACGCATTGAGCTTGTCGATCAGCGCGTTCAGCTGCGGATCGTCGTAGACGGTCCACCACGGGCCGCGATCGGCACGGTCGGCAGGCTGCGCGACTTTCCAGCCGGCGGGCGCTTCCTTGAACGCGGCCGGCATCGACGTATCGGGGCGGTGGTAATCGGGCCCGACGGCGCAGCCGGCGA
The DNA here is from genome assembly GCF_052683555.1 of Burkholderia sp. BC1. Classification (NCBI taxonomy): domain Bacteria; kingdom Pseudomonadati; phylum Pseudomonadota; class Betaproteobacteria; order Burkholderiales; family Burkholderiaceae; genus Burkholderia; species Burkholderia sp. BC1. The sequence goes on along the minus strand of NZ_JBQYLP010000017.1, from coordinate 5,108 downwards.
GCAGCACGGCCGTCGCGACGGCGACGGCGGCGCTCAGCGGGCGGAGGGCGCGCGGGAGTGGGGCGTACGGCATCGTATTTTTCCTGTCTGGGCGCAACGGGCCGCGAGCGGCGCCGCGCGGTGCGGACGTCATGCCGCTGGCGGACAAATGGTAACTGACGGCGGGGAGCCTGCGCAGCCGTTAGGGTACGGTGCGCGACGACAGGAATGTGTTACCGGCGCGGGCGACCGGTTTACCGGCCATTACGGATCGCTTGCGGGATCGGCGTCAGCGGCGCACGGGCAGCGGCTGGGCGGCGAGCCGCCATGACGGCGGCTCCGTTGCCGCGCGCTCGGGCGTGCGGCGCGATGCGCCCTTCGCGTTGCGCTGCCGGCGATGATCGAACCATGCGAACCCGAGCGCCGCGAGCGAGCCGCCCGGCAAGACCAGCATCGCCACGTACAGTGCGATCTTCCAGCCGCGGTGCGGCCCGGAGAACACGTGATGAGCGGTATCGGTCACGGTGCGGCGCAGCGCGCCGGCGGCATTTTTCAGGAACAGCATCGCGAACATCCTCGGGGTGCCCGGCAAAGCGGGCGGATCGGTCAGAACATAGTCTCCGGCAGTGCAACATGCACGTCGTAACTGGTTGCCTGAAATAATATTGACTATGCAAGCAATTTTCAAGATACTAGGCGCGTTTTGACCTGAAACGCACTATTGCTGCGCGCGAACGCATGGCTGGCGGCCTCTACGATCCCGACTCCATCGAGCTGGAAACCAGTCTCGGCTACTACCTGACGAAGGCGCGTCAGGTGTTGTTCGAGCGGATGGATCGTGCGCTCGAGCCGTTCGACCTGACGGCGCAGCAGATCGGCGTGATCCTGCTGCTGTCGCGCGGCTATGCGCGCACGCCGTTCGAGCTGTCGCGCAAGATGGCGTACGACAGCGGCTCGATGACGCGCATGCTCGATCGCCTCGAACGCAAGGGACTCATCGCGCGCTCGCGCAGCGAGCAGGACCGCCGCATGATCGAGTTGGCGCTGACCGAGCGTGGCGCCGACGCCGCGCGTGCGCTGCCCTCGCTGATCGCGACCGCGCTGAACGCGCAGCTCGCCGGCTTTTCCACCGACGAACTCGCGACGCTGACCGGTCTGCTGCAGCGCTTCATCGAGAACGGGCCCGGCCCGGCCGGCTGTCCGAAGCCCGACGACGGGCACGACTGACGCGGAGGGTCGCTTGCGCTCGATTGTTCCGATTAAACGTTCGCTTATTTATCTGTCTGGGCAGAAGATGACGCGACATATGCCCGTCTTCCGCCGCCTGCCGTTGCGCCCCGCTACGCGTTGCTGCGCTGCGGGCGCGAGCCGATCCTAGGAGATTCCGATGTCCGCCACCACGGCATCCGCCGCGTCCCCTGCCGCCGAACCGGCGCCGCTGTCCGGCGGCGCCCTCGCGCTGCTCACCGTCGGGCTCGCGCTCGGCACGTTCATGGAAGTGCTCGACACGTCGATCGCGAACGTCGCGGTGCCGACGATTTCGGGCAGCCTCGGCGTCGCGACCAGCGAAGGCACGTGGGTGATTTCGTCGTATTCGGTCGCGTCCGCGATCGCGGTGCCGCTGACGGGCTGGCTCGCGCGGCGCGTCGGCGAAGTGCGGCTGTTCACGCTGTCGGTGCTCGCGTTCACGATCGCGTCGGCGCTCTGCGGCCTTGCGTCGAACTTCGAGACGCTGATCGCGTTCCGGCTGCTGCAGGGCCTCGTGTCGGGGCCGATGGTGCCGCTGTCGCAGACGATCCTGATGCGCAGCTACCCGCCCGCGAAGCGCGGGCTCGCGCTCGGCTTATGGGCGATGACGGTGATCGTCGCGCCGATCTTCGGCCCGCTGCTCGGCGGCTGGATCAGCGACAACTACACGTGGCCGTGGATCTTCTACATCAATCTGCCGATCGGGATTTTCTCCGCGACCTGCGCGTTCTTCCTGCTGCGCGGCCGCGAGACGAAGACGACGAAACAGCGGATCGACGCGGTCGGCCTCGCGCTGCTCGTGATCGGCGTGTCGTGCCTGCAGATGATGCTCGACCTCGGCAAGGACCGCGACTGGTTCAGCTCGTCGTTCATCGTCGCGCTGGCGCTGATCGCGGTCGTGTCGCTCGCGTTCATGCTCGTCTGGGAAGCGACCGAGAAGGAGCCGGTGGTCGACCTCACGCTGTTCAAGGATCGCAACTTCGCGCTCGGCGCGCTGATCATCTCGTTCGGCTTCATGGCGTTCTTCGGCTCGGTCGTGATCTTCCCGCTGTGGCTGCAGACCGTGATGGGCTACACGGCCGGCAAGGCCGGCCTCGCGACCGCGCCGGTCGGGCTGCTCGCGCTCGTGCTGTCGCCGCTGATCGGCCGCAACATGCACCGGCTCGACCTGCGGATGGTCGCGAGCTTCGCGTTCATCGTGTTCGCGATCGTATCGGTATGGAACTCGACGTTTACGCTCGACGTGCCGTTCAACCACGTGATCCTGCCGCGGCTCGTGCAGGGGATCGGCGTCGCGTGCTTCTTCGTGCCGATGACGACGATCACGCTGTCGAGCATCCCCGACGAGCGGCTCGCGAGCGCCTCGGGCCTGTCGAACTTCCTGCGTACGCTGTCGGGTGCGATCGGCACCGCGGTCAGCTCGACGTTCTGGGAGAACGACGCGATCTACCACCACGCGCGGCTCGCCGAATCGGTGAGCGTCTATGCGCAGAACACGACCGACTATCAGGGCGCGCTGGCGCAACTCGGCGTCGTCGGCCAGACCGCGAACGCGCAACTGAACCAGATCGTCACGCAGCAGGGCTTCATGATGGCGACCAACGACTTCTTCCACCTGTCGGCGATCGTGTTCGTCGCGCTCGCGGCGCTCGTGTGGATCACGAAGCCGAAGAAGGGCGCGGGGCCGGCGATGGGGCATTGACGGTCCATCGCCCGCGGGACGTGTCCTGCGTCGTCCGGGCGTTGGCGTCGCTTCGGCCAGAGTCGGTTCGAATCCAAATCGAACCGCGTCACTCCCGCGCCCGCAAGCCGCCGAACGCCAGATCGTCGCCCGGCGCGATCGGCAGCGTCGCACGCGCGACCTCGAGCCACGCGCGCGCCGCGTGCGACAGATAGCCCTTCTTCACCCAGCCGAGCGCGATCGCCCACGTGATCTCCGGTTCGACGATCGGCCGGCACGTGAACTGCCCCGCATCAAGCCGCCGGCAGTACGGCTCGGGCAGCAGCGCGATGCCGACGCCCGCATGCACGAGCGCGGCCATGAAATCCCAGTGTCCGCTGCGGCTCACGATCGACGGCGTGAAGCCGACCTGCCGGCAGGCGTCGAGCACCGCGTCGTGCAGCGCAAGGCTTTCCGCATAGAAGACGAACGATTCGCGCGCGAGATCCGCGAGCGGCACGGCCGCGTGGTCCTCCCAGCGCGATTCGCGCGGTGCGACGAGCCAGAGCGGCGCGCGCACCATCGGCAGCCGCTCGAACGTGGCCGGATCGACCGGCTCGAGCAGCCCGCCCAGCTCCAGCTCGCCCGACATCAGCGCGGCCTCGATCATCCGCGCGCCCTGCTCGAACAGCTTCAGCTCGATGTTCGGATAGCGCTGTTTGTATGCGGCGATGATCGGCGTGAACAGCGACCCGCCGAGCGGCGGAATGCCGATCGTCAGCTCGCCGCGGCCGAGCGTGCCGAGGTCGTTCAGTTCCGACTGCAACTGCGCCTGCGCGGCGAGCACGTCCTGCCCGCGCTGGAACACGATCCGCCCCGCGTCCGTCAGCACCATCTGCCGGCCGTCGCGCAACAGCAGCGGCGAGCCGATTTCGTCCTCGAGCGCCTTCACCATCTTGCTGATGGTCGGCTGCGTGACGAACAGCTTGTCGGCGGCCGCGGTGAAGCTTTGTTGGCGGACGACCTCGATGAAGTACCGCAGCGCGCGCAATTCCATCGGCGACTCCCCAAAGTGGTGCAAATGAACGAATGAATTCCGAATCGGAATGAGAAGAATAGAGACAAGTCATTTTATTTATGGATGAGGGAATCCTATACTTGCGACATCCTAGAAATTTCTGTATGCGAGCCCAGCCATGAATCGACCGACCGCCGTTCCCGCCCGTCCCGCCGGTGCCGCGCATGCCGGACGCATCGCGCTGCAGGCCGCCGCGCTCGGCGTGCTGTGGCTGGCGGTCGACTGGGCCGTGCGCGCGGTCGGGCTGCCGGTGCCGTCCGGCGTGATCGGCCTCGCGGTGCTGCTCGTGCTGCTGTTCTCCGGCCGCGTCGCCCCGACGTGGATCAAGGACGGCGCGAACTGGCTGCTGTCCGACATGCTGCTGTTCTTCGTGCCGGCGGCCGTCGCGGCGGTCCAGTACGGCGGCCTGTTCCGCGAGGACGGCTGGCGGCTCGCGCTGGTCGTCGTCGCGGGCACCGCGTTCGTGATGGTCGCGGTGGCCGTCGCGGTCGATCTCGCCGCACGGCTCGAACGCCGCTTCGTCGTGCAGCGCGTGTACGCCGAACGCCGCCGCGCACGCGCGTAACGCCCTCAGCGAACCGGAGCCCGTCATGTTTGCCGCGTTGTCGAACCTGCCCGCCGATCGTGTGAACGCCGCGATCTCGTTCGGCTGCTTCGTGCTGACCGTCGCGCTGTATTTCGCGTCGAAGCGGCTCTACGCGTACAAGAAGACGCTGCTGTTCTCGCCGCTCGTGTTCGTGCCGGGCGTGCTGGTGCTGCTCGTGCTGCTGACCGGCATTCCGTATTCGGTGTATTTCCGCGACACGCGCTGGCTGATGTGGCTGCTCGGCCCCGCGACGATCGCGTTCGCGGTGCCGATCTACGACTATCGCGACCTGATCCGCCGGCACTGGCTGTCGCTGTCGGTGGGCGTCGCGGTCGGGATCGGCGCGGGCGTATGCGGTTCGCTGCTGCTCGCGAAGCTGCTGCACCTGTCGCCGGAGCTGCAGCGCTCGCTGATGACGCGCTCGGTGTCGACGCCGTTCGCGCTCGCGGTGTCCGACAAGATTCACGCGCCGAAGGACCTGACCGCGCTGTTCGTGATCGCGACCGGCATCTGCGGGATGCTGCTCGGCGAGATCGTGCTCGCGCTCGTGCCGATGC